>NZ_JBHUSE010000005.1:0-97046 GCF_042674585.1 Arthrobacter sp. NPDC057013 | reverse complement strand
GGCTGCGTCTTTTTTTTATATCATACTGTTTTGTGCCTTTTTGCCCGTTAAGACGGGACGAAACGGAGAATTGGTTGGGGGGGCAAACGACGCCGGCCGGTTACCTTCACTGGGAAGGTACCCGGCCGTCGTCGTGCGTGGGGATTAGATATTGAAGCCGAGGGCCCGCATCTGGTCCTTGCCGTCGTCGGTGATCCGTTCCGGACCCCATGGCGGCATCCAAACCCAGTTCAGGCGCCACTCGTCCACGACGCCGTCAAGCGCCTTGCCGACCTGCTCCTCGAGCACGTCGGTAAGCGGACAGGCCGCGGTGGTGAGGGTCATGTCGATCAGCAGGGCGCCGTCGTCCTCCGAGTACTTGAGCCCGTAGAGCAGGCCCAGGTCCACGATGTTGACCCCGAGTTCGGGGTCGATGACATCCTTGAGTGCCTCTTCGACATCCTCCAGCCCGGTGCGGGCTGCGTCGATTTCGGTCATGGTCGGTCAGTCCTAACTAGGCCTGGACCGCTGCGGCAGCCGCGGCTGATCCGGCACCCGCGGCGTAGCGGTCGTAGCCTTCTTCTTCGAGACGGTCGGCGAGTTCCGGGCCGCCCTCTTCCACAACCTGGCCGTTCACGAAGACGTGAACGAAGTCAGGCTTGATGTAACGCAGGATGCGGGTGTAGTGGGTGATGAGCAGGGTGCCCATGTTGCCCGTGGCGTGTGCACGGTTGACGCCTTCGGAAACTACCTTGAGGGCGTCGACGTCCAGGCCGGAGTCGGTCTCGTCGAGGACGGCGAACTTCGGCTTGAAGAGTTCCAGCTGCAGGATCTCCACGCGCTTCTTCTCGCCGCCGGAGAAGCCTTCGTTGACGTTGCGCTGGGCGAAATCGGCGTCGATGCGCAGCTGCTGCATGGCGGCCTTGACGTCCTTGGTCCAGGTGCGCAGGGCGGGGGCTTCACCGTCGATGGCGGTCTTGGCGGTCCGCAGGAAGTTGGTCATGGTGACGCCGGGAACCTCCACCGGGTACTGCATGGCCAGGAAGACGCCCGCACGGGCGCGCTCGTCAACGCTCATGGCCAGCACGTCTTCGCCGTCCAGCGTGATGGTGCCGCGGGTGACGTTGTAGCGCGGGTGGCCGGCGATGGTGGACGCCAGGGTGGACTTGCCGGAGCCGTTGGGGCCCATGATGGCGTGGGTCTCACCGGTGCGGATGGTCAGGCTGACGCCCTTCAGGATCTCCTTGGTGCCCTGCTCGGTGTCGATGCTGACGTGCAGGTCCTTGATCTCAAGAGTAGACATGTGTCTTGTTCTCCTCTGCACCGTGCCGTTCTGTCGGCGGTGCGGTCTTTGGTCTGGAAGTTGTTAAGTTCTGGTTCAGGCCCGGCCGGTAGCCGGATCAGCTGAAGTTCGGCGTTTCGGCGCCGTTCAGGACATTGGTGAAGTCCACGTAGACATCGTCTCCGTGGATCTCCACCGCGAACACGGGAACGGGGTCGTAGGCTGGCAGCTGCAGAGGTTCGCCGCTGCGCAGGTCGAACTGGGAGCCGTGCCCCCAGCACTCGATGGCGCACCCCTCCACTTCGCCCTCTGAGAGGGAGATATCGGCGTGCGAGCACGTGTCGCCGATTGCGTGGATTTCTCCCATGGAGTCCTTGACGATCGCGACGGGAAAGTCATCGATCAGGATCCGCAGGGCCTGCTTGGGCTGGATCTCGTTTGCTTTGCAGACGAGCTCGCCCTTTGGCTGTTCAGTCATCCGTTGTCCTGTGCTGTCGTTTCCGGCTGGTTGGGCCGGGCCTGGTTCCGTACGGTCAGTTCTCGTTGGCGGCGAGCTCGCGCTCGACTTCCTCGGTCAGGCGCTCTTCGAGTGCCGGAACCTTGATCTGCTGGATGATCTCGTTGAGGAAGCCGCGCACCACGAGACGGCGGGCCACGTCTTCGGGAATGCCGCGGGCCATCAGGTAGAACAGGTGCTCGTCGTCGAAGCGTCCGGTGGAGCTGGCGTGGCCTGCACCCTCGATGAGGCCCGTCTCGATTTCGAGGTTGGGCACGGAGTCCGCACGGCAGCCGTCGGTGAGCACCAGGTTCTGGTTCTTCTCGTACGAGTCGGTTCCCAGGGCCTGCTTCTGGATCAGCACGTCGCCCACCCAGACGGTGTGCGCGTTCTTGCCCTGCAAGGCGCCCTTGTAGAGCACGTTGGACTTGCAGTTGGCCACGTTGTGGTCAACGAAAGACCGGTGTTCCAGGTGCTGGCCGGCGTCGGCGAAGTAGAGGCCCAGGAGTTCGGCCTCGGCGCCTTCACCGGAGAAGCGGACGTTGGAGTTCAGTCGCACCACGGAACCGCCGAGCGAAACGGCGATGTGCTTGTAGACGGCGTCCTTGCCCACCTGGGCGTCGTGCTGACCCAGGTGCCGCGCGTTGTCGTCCCAGAGCTGCACGGAGATGACGGTGAGCTGCGCGCCGTCGCCGACGATGACTTCCAGGTTTCCGTTGTGATCAGCGGCACCGGTGTGCTCGAGGATGACGACGCTGCGGGAGTTGGCGCCGGCTTCCAGCACGAAGTGTGCGTTGGAGCGGCGGCCTGCGCCCGCGCCATCGACCAGGATACGGACCGGCTCAGCCGGTTCGGCGTCGGCCGGGATGACCACGTGCAGTGCCTCGTCCGTGTTGGCGGAGGCGACGACGGCGGCCCGGTCAGCCGGGGTCAGGACGGTGCCGCGCGGGGCGGCGCCCTGTGCCAGGCTGTCGCGGACGAAGCCCTCGGGGGCTTCAACGGTGACCGCGGCTGCCTCGCCGTCCGTCGCGACGTCGGAGAACAGGTTGGCCAGTCCGCGGACCGGGGTGAAGCGCCATTCCTCTTCGCGGCCGGTGGGCAGCGCGAAGTCGGCGACGTCGAAGCTCGTGAGCCGTTCGGCGCGCGAGGACATGACAGTGACGCCGTGGTTGTGGCTGTGGTCCACCTTCGCGGGGACCAGCGCCTCGCCTTCCTCAGTGAACCCGGCGATGGAAGGAGCTCCGATGCGGGCCTTTTCAGTAGTAATTTCGGCAGTCATTAACCGACGGATCCTTCCATCTGGAGTTCAATGAGGCGGTTCAGCTCGAGGGCGTATTCCATCGGCAGCTCGCGGGCGATCGGCTCGATGAAGCCGCGCACGATCATGGCCATGGCTTCGTCTTCGCGCATGCCGCGGGACATGAGGTAGAAGAGCTGCTCCTCGGAAACGCGCGAGACGGTTGCCTCGTGGCCCAGCTGCACGTCATCCTCGCGAATGTCGATGTACGGGTAGGTGTCCGAGCGGCTGATGGTGTCCACCAGCAGCGCGTCACAGCGCACCGTGTTCGCGGAGTGCTTGGCACCCTCGCGGACCTGGACCAGGCCGCGGTAGGCCGCGCGTCCGCCGCCGCGGGCAACGGACTTGGAGATGATGGAGCTCTTGGTGTTCGGCGCGATGTGGACCATCTTGGAACCCGTGTCCTGGTGCTGGCCTTCGCCGGCGAACGCGATGGACAGGGTCTCGCCCTTGGCGTGCTCGCCCGTGAGGTACACGGCCGGGTACTTCATGGTGACCTTGGAGCCGATGTTGCCATCGATCCACTCCATGGTGCCGCCCTCTTCGCAGATGGCGCGCTTGGTCACGAGGTTGTACACGTTGTTGGACCAGTTCTGGATGGTGGTGTAGCGGACGCGGGCGCCCTTCTTGACCACGATCTCGACGACGGCCGAGTGCAGCGAGTCCGAGGTGTAGATCGGCGCCGTGCAGCCTTCGATGTAGTGGACGTAGGAATCCTCGTCGGCGATGATGAGCGTGCGCTCGAACTGGCCCATGTTTTCCGTGTTGATGCGGAAGTAGGCCTGCAGCGGGATGTCGACGTGGACGCCCTTGGGCACGTACACGAAGGATCCGCCGGACCAAACAGCCGTGTTGAGCGAGGCGAACTTGTTGTCGCCCACCGGGATGATAGTGCCGAAGTACTCCTGGAAGATCTCCGGGTGCTCGCGCAGCGCGGTGTCCGTGTCCAGGAAGATGACGCCCTGGGCCTCAAGGTCCTCGCGGATCTGGTGGTACACAACCTCGGACTCGTACTGGGCTGCCACACCGGAGACCAGACGGCTGCGCTCGGCTTCCGGGATGCCGAGCTTCTCGTACGTGTTGCGGATGTCCTCGGGCAGGTCTTCCCAGGAAGCGGCCTGCTTCTCGGTGGAGCGCACGAAGTACTTGATGTTGTCGAAGTCGATGCCGGAGAGGTCGGCACCCCAGGTGGGCATGGGCTTGCGGTCGAAGTACTTCAGACCCTTGAGGCGCAGGTCCAGCATCCATTCCGGCTCGCTCTTCTTCGCCGAGATGTCGCGGACCACGTCCTCGTTAAGGCCGCGGCGGGCGTTGGCGCCGACGTCGTTCTTGTCGGCCCAGCCGTACTCATAGGTTCCGATGCCGTGCAGCTCGGGATTCTTCTCCAGAATCTCGGCGATAACACCAGGCTCGGCAACCTTCTTCTCTGATAGTTGGTCCGTCATCACGGCCTTTCTTGCAGATGGTTGGATACTTCGTCCAGGTTGTCCGGTGCGTCGGTGGCCAGGGCCACCGTCACGGCCGGACGGCCTGTGGGTATGTGGGTGGTGCAGACGTGTCCCCCGCGGGCGAGCGTGGAAAGCCTGCGGACATCGACACCGACGAGGCGCGAAAACATTTCCGTCTCCGCGTCGCAGAACACGGGAAACTGGGTAGCCAGCTGCTGGATGGGGCAGTGGCCCTGGCACAGCTGGACACTGGACAGGGCTGCGGGCAGCGGGGCCTTGGCTTCGATGGTGGCAGTGGAGGCGACGAAGCCGTCCCGGGAGAGGGCGGCGGACAGTGCCTGCGCGCGGGCGGTGATGTCCGTTCCGGCCGCTTCCACCTCGGGGGCGTAGCGCCGTTCCATCTCCGCGAAGCGCTCGACGGCGAACTGGCGGACGGCTTCATCGCCTGCCACCGCGCCGAGCTGCTTGAGCGCCAGGGTGGCGATGTTCAGGTAGTCGTCACCCAGTGAGGACTGGCCCTGGGAGCTGAGGACGTAGCGGCGGGCGGGACGGCCGGCGCGGGCGCCTGCGCGGGCCACGCGCTTGACCTCGATGACGCCGGCGCGGGACAGGTGGTCCAGATGGCGGCGGACGGCAGCCGGGGTGAACCCGAGGAGGTCGCCCAGTTCCGCGGCGCTGACCGGTCCGTGTTCCAGGACGGCGCTGAGGACGCGGTCGCGCGTGCGCTCATCGGAGTCGGCCGCGGCAGGCACGGATGCCAGGGCAGCACGATTTCCACCGCGCAGCGCGCCCGCAGGCGCGCCCTGTCCGGCCAATGGCGCGGAAGTGGTCTTGGTCATGGAATACACAACACAATCATGTCGTAATTTTTTGCGGCGTTCCAGTAAGGCAAGGCTGACCTGTGCCCTGTACATGGCTCCAGCACGCTGCTCCAACGTGAGAGTACTACTTCACGTAGAATATTGTGGTGCGATCCCCCAAATCCCCCGTATTGACCATCGACGGGCTCATCAAGGACGTCGGTCCGCTCCCCACCCTCGATGGCAAGATGCTCAGGGTGGTGAGCGACGTCTCGCTCGTCGCCGGCCGTGGCGAGGTTACGGCGCTGCTCGGAGCCAATGGTGCCGGCAAGACTACCACCATCGAATGCGCCCAGGGGCTGCAGCAGAGGACGGGCGGGTCCATTACGCTGCTCGGCTCGGATCCCGGCACCGCCGGTGCGGACCTGCGCGCCCGCGTCGGTGTGATGCTCCAGGACGGCGGCCTCCCGCCGTCGGCCCGTCCCATTCCCTTGCTCCGGCACATTGCCGGCATGTACCGCAATCCCAGGCCGCTGGATGAGCTCGTGGAGCGGCTGGGCATCGACACGTTCAGCAGGACCAATGTCCGGCGCCTATCCGGCGGCCAGAAGCAGCGGCTGGCGCTGGCCGCCGCCCTGATCGGCAACCCGGAGGTCCTGTTCCTGGACGAACCGAGCGCCGGCCTGGATCCGCAGTCCCGTCAGCTGGTCTTCGAACTGATCGCCGAACTCCGGGACGGCGGGATGGGGATCATCCTCACCACCCACCTCATGGATGACGCGCAGCGGCTGGCCGATTATGTGTACATCATCGACGCCGGCAGGAACGTTGCGGAGGGCACCGTCGCCCAGCTGCTCCAGCACAACATGCCGGAGACGCCCCACCGGGACCATGTCCGGACGCTGCACTTCGAGGCAGTGCCGGGCCTGGATTTCGACGGCGTGCTGCCTGCCGAGATCGAGATCCGCGAGACGCGGTCCGGCAGCTATTCCGCCACCGGGGCCCTGACTCCCGAGGACCTTGCCGCGCTGACGGCCTGGTGGGCGCACCACGGCATCATGCCGGGCTCGCTGAGCATGGAGGCCCGGAGCCTCGAAGATGTGTTCCTTGATATTTCCGGAAGGGAAATCCGATGACGACCGCCACGGGCAGCGCACCCGCTCCCCTGCTTCGCCGGATCCTGCTGCAGGGCAAATACGAGGCGACCACCATGCTCCGGAACGGCGAGCAGCTGATCCTGGCGGTGGTCCTGCCGCTCCTGGCGCTGATCGGACTGACGGTCACGCCGCTGCTCGACGGCATCGGCGACAGCCGGGTCAACGTTGCCGTCCCCGGGATCCTGGCGCTCTGCGCCATGTCCACTGCGTTCACCGGGCAGGGCATCGCCACCGGCTTCGACCGGCGCTACGGCGTGCTCCGGTTCCTGTCCACCACACCGCTGGGCCGGGCAGGCCTCATCGCCGGGAAGATCCTCGCGGTCCTGGCCGTCCTGGTGATCCAGGTGGTGATCGTCGCCGCCGTCGCCCTTCCTCTGGGTTGGCAGCCCAATGCCCTGGGAATTCTGCCCGGTATGGGCCTGCTGGTCCTGGGCGCGGCCGCGTTCACCGCCCTGGGCCTGCTGGTGGCGGGCACCGTCCGCCCCGAGGCAACACTGGCCATCACCAACCTGCTGTGGATCCTGCTCGGCGCCCTGGGCGGCATCGTGATCCCCATGCAGCGGCTGCCGGAACTCGCCCAGAACACCGTTCACCTGCTGCCGTCCGGCTCCCTCGGCGAAGGCCTGCGGGACGCGTTCCTGCACGGCGCCGTGAACGGCAACGCCATCCTTGTCCTGCTGATGTGGACGGTACTCGCCGGCGCAGCAGCCATCCGCTGGTTCAAATGGAATTGAGAATAAAGTGAGCACGGCTTCGCGCCTCCCCCAATTCGTCGGCCGCCTGGCATCCAAGCTGCCCGTCACCGTCGATTCGACCGTCCGCCGCCTGGCCGTGCTGTCCCTGATCGGACAGACGGTCCTGGTGGTCACCGGCGGTGCCGTCCGGCTGACCGCCTCGGGCCTGGGCTGCCCCACCTGGCCGCGGTGCACGAGCAACTCCCTGGTAAACACGCCTGAGATGGGCATCCACGGCTTCATCGAGTTCGGCAACCGTCTCCTGACGTTTGCGCTGGCCGCCGTCGCCGCACTCATGCTCGTGTACCTGTGGAACCTTCGCAAGGAGCGCAAGGACCTGTTCCTGCTGGCCCTTGGCCTGCTGGCGAGCATCCCGGCGCAGGCCATCATCGGCGGCATCACCGTACTGACGCAGCTGAACCCGTGGGTGGTTGGCCTGCACTTCCTGGTTTCAATGGCCCTGGTGGTTTTCGCCACGCTGCTGGTGAACCGGGCCTACGGCAGGACCGGCCAGTTCCGCACCTCGCCGCTCGCTGCCCTGCCGGGCGTCCTGCGGCCGGCCATGACCGCCGTCGCGGTGTTTGCATGGATAGCGGTCATGCTTGGCGTCGTGGTGACCGGCGCCGGCCCGCACGCGGGTGACGCCAACGCGCCACGGAACGACCTGGACTGGGACCTGTTTTCGCACATCCACGCCGTGCCCGCATACCTCGTCACCGCCGGCACGCTGCTTGCCGTGTACTTCGTGTTCCGCCGCGGGATCTCCGGCACGTTCGGGACGGCCGTGCTGATGCTGCTCGGTGTTACCGTGCTGCAGGCCATCATCGGCTTCACGCAGTATTACAACGGCATCCCGGCGCTCCTCGTGGGGGCGCACATGCTGGGTGCCGCCCTGCTGATGGCCGCGGCAACCAACGCCGCCGACATCGCCCGCTCCAGCCCGGTTAAGTAAACTCCTCCCGGGCCAGCTCCCCCGACGCTCTATCACTTCCTGGGGCGTTTCGGCCGACGCTCTATCACTTCCTGCGGTGTTTCGGCCGACGCTCTATCACTTCCTGCGGTGTTTCGGCCGACGCTCTATCACTTCCTGCGGTGTTTCGGCCGACGCTCTATCACTCTTCGTCGCTTCCACCCCGACGCTTCCTCACAGCCCGTCGCCAGATGGCAGGCGCTGCCGGCCGGGGGGACTGTTCATTTTCTGGTAGGTCTTCGCGGGCCTGCCATCCACCCCGGCTCTCCCGCGTCAATCTCGCCGCTTCGCATAGACAAGAAATGCTCCCTAACTTGAGGGAGCATGTCTGTATTCGGTGCAGGAGGTGAGGACGCGTCGTTGGAAAACCTGCAGGTGGTGAGGACGCGTCCGGGGAAAACGTGCAACAACTGATAGAGCGTCCCGGCAAAACCTGGGAGAGCGTCCTGGGGTGGCGGGCTCTTGGGGCGTTGGCGGGTTGGCGGGTTAGCCCATGATCGGCGCGCCGACAAAGGGGTCGACGGCCAGCGCGATGAAGAGGAGCGTCAGGTAGCTGATGGAGCCGTGGAAGACCTTCATGGCGCCCTTGTCGGAGAGGTCCCCGCCCTGCGCCCGGCTGTAGAGCGCGTGGGACTCGTACAGGAACCAGGCACCGGCCAGCACGGCCACGGCGGTGTAGACCCAGCCCGCGCTGCCGGCCGGGACCATGAGCAGCGAGCACGCCACCATGGCCCAGGCGTACAGAACCACCTGCACGGATACGACCTTGGCGCCGGCGATGGCACCGAGCATCGGCACGTTGGCGTTGCGGTAGTCCTCGCCGTAGCGCATGGACAACGGCCAGTAGTGCGGCGGGGTCCAGAGGAAGATCACCATGAAGAGGACGATGGCCGGCCACTCGACGGTGTTGGTCACGGCGGACCAGGCGATCAGCACGGGGAAGCAGCCAGCGGCGCCGCCCCAGACGATGTTCTGTGCCGTGCGGCGCTTGAGGATCATCGTATAGATGACCACGTAGAAAACGATGGCACCGAGTCCGAGCCACGCGGAGAGCGGGTTCGCGCCGAACCAAAGGATGGCAATGGCCGCGGCTCCCAGCAGCCACGCAAAGATGAGGGCCTCGCGCGGCGTGACTTCACCGGTCACGAGGGGACGCTTCTCGGTGCGGTGCATCAGCTTGTCGATGTCGCGGTCGATGTAGCAGTTGAAGGCACCGGCGCTGCCGGCCGCGAACGCGCCGCCCACCAGGGTGGCCATGATGAGGCCCAGCGAGGGGAAGCCGCGCTGCGCGTAGATCATAGTGGGCAGGGTGCTAACGAGCAGGAGTTCAATGACCCTGGGCTTGGTGAGTGCAAGGTACGCCTTCGCCTTGCGGGCTAGTCCGGCTCTTCCGTGGACCCGGGAAGAGGTCAGCGGCGTATCTGTTGTGCTCACGTGGCAGTCACTCTGTTTCTGTCTGGCTGTTTATCTGATCGGCCGCTCTGGACGCGCGGTCCGGACCGATCCCTCAACGGCGGCTGGCGGGGCTGTCATGTGCGCAGGTTAACCCGCCCTGTCCGCCGGTGGCCTCCCGATATCATACCGCGGTCCCGCATGGACCGTTGGCATCGGCGTGTGACGGCAAATCACTGAAAATGATTCGTTCGTGCTTGCTTCAATCACATTAACGCAGCCTCACGGCACGGATGATTCACAAAAGAGAAATTGCGTCCAACTGGTGAGATTTTGGCCGCCCGAACTGTGGAATAGAGCTAAGCTGTCTGCAGATCAGCGCACACTGGAAGACGGGCTAGAAACCGCATTCCGGACCGTCCGGCGACTGAATGAAGATCAACGTTTCAATGGTGAACGGCTGGTAGACACAAAATGCAGCGGGCACCAATTATGCCCTGCCGCTGTGTGTTCTTATCGCTGCCGTAAACACAGAGAGGGGCCCGGTTACGTGGCACATTTGAAAGAGCAAGAACTGACTTGGACCGACCTCGACCAGCGTGCCGTTGACACTGTGCGCGTCCTGGCCGCCGATGCCGTGGAAAAGGTGGGCAACGGCCACCCCGGCACCGCGATGAGCCTGGCGCCCGCTGCGTACCTGCTGTTCCAGAAGCTGATGCGGCACGACCCGTCGAACCCGGACTGGATCGGCCGCGACCGCTTCATCCTCTCCCCCGGCCACACGTCCCTGACGCTGTACATCCAGCTGTTCCTCTCCGGCTACGGCCTGGAACTGAAGGACCTGGAAGCCCTCCGCACGTGGGGCTCGCTGACCCCCGGCCACCCGGAGTACAAGCACACCGCCGGCGTTGAGATCACCACCGGCCCGCTGGGCCAGGGCCTCGCCTCCTCGGTCGGCTTCGCATACTCCCAGCGCCGCCAGCGCGGCCTGTTCGACGCCGACGCCGCCCCGGGCACCAGCCCGTTCGACCACACCATCTGGGTCATCGCGTCCGACGGCGACCTCCAGGAAGGCGTGACCTCCGAGGCGTCCTCCCTCGCCGGCCACCAGGAACTCGGCAACCTCGTGGTCATCTACGACGAGAACCACATCTCCATCGAGGACGACACCGACATCGCCTTCACCGAGGACGTCCTGAAGCGCTACGAAGCCTACGGCTGGCACACCCAGCGCGTTGACTGGACCAAGACCGGCGACTACAAGGAAGACGTCCAGGAGCTGTACGCGGCCCTGCTGGCCGCCAAGGCGGAGACCTCCAAGCCGTCCATCGTCTCACTGCGCACCATCATCGGCTACCCCGCCCCCAAGAAGCAGAACACCGGCAAGATCCACGGCTCCGCCCTGGGCTCGGAAGAAGTGGCAGCACTGAAGAACGTCCTCGGCTTCGACCCCGAGAAGTCCTTCGAGGTGGATGAGGACGTGCTCGCCCACGCCCGTGCCGTCGTCGACCGCGGTGCCCACGCACGCAAGGAATGGGAAGAATCCTTCTCCGCATGGCAGTCCGCCAACCCGGAAGCCGCCGCCCTGCTGGAGCGCGTCGAGGCCCGCCAGCTCCCGGCCGAGCTCGACGGCGTCCTGCCGGTCTTCCCGGCCGGCAAGGATGTCTCCACCCGCGCCGCCTCCGGCAAGGTCCTTAACGCCATCGGCCCGGTCATGCCGGAACTCTGGGGCGGCTCGGCCGACCTCGCCGAGTCCAACAACACGACCATCGAGGGCTCGCCGTCGTTCGTTCCCGCGGGCAAGCAGACCAACGCCTGGTCCGGCAACCCGTACGGCCGCGTCCTGCACTTCGGTATCCGTGAGCACGCCGCAGCATCGATCGTGAACGGCATCAGCCTGCACGGCAAGACCCGCGCGTTCTCCGGCACGTTCCTGATCTTCAGCGACTACCAGCGTCCAGCCATCCGCCTCGGTGCCCTCATGGGCGTGCCGTCCTTGTACGTCTGGACGCACGACTCCATCGGCCTGGGCGAAGACGGCCCGACGCACCAGCCGGTTGAGCAGCTCGCGTCGCTGCGTGCGATCGTCGGCCTCGACGTCGTCCGTCCGGGCGATGCCAACGAGGTCGCGGCAGCGTGGAAGACCATGCTGCAGAACCACGAGAACCCGGCCGGCATCGTCCTGACCCGCCAGAACATCCCCACCTACGAGCGTGGCGAAGGCGCAGCCGAGGGTGACACCTTCGGTTCGACCGCTGGCGTTGCCAAGGGCGGCTACGTGCTGGCCGAGGCGTCCAAGGACGGCAAGACCGTGGACGCGCAGGTCATCCTGATCGCCACCGGCTCCGAGGTCCAGCTCGCCGTCGAGGCCCGCGAGGCACTCCAGGCCGAAGGCATCGCCACCCGCGTGGTGTCCATGCCGTGTGTCGAGTGGTTCAACAAGCAGGACGCCGCCTACCGCGAGGCAGTCCTGCCCGCAGCAGTCAAGGCCCGCGTTTCGGTTGAGGCCGGACTTGCCCTGGGCTGGAAGGAATTCGTCGGCGACGCCGGCCGCTCCGTCAGCCTCGAGCACTACGGCGCATCCGCCGACTACAAGCGCCTGTTCCAGGAGTTCGGCATCACGGCAGAAGCAGTTGCCGCCGCCGCCAAGGATTCCCTCGCCGGAATCCAGTCCTGACAAGCACCCCACAGTTCAAGGAGATTAGAAATGACTAGCACTCCCACCCAGCAGCTTTCCGACGCTGGCGTTTCCATCTGGCTCGATGACCTCTCCCGCGGCCGCCTGAAGACCGGCACGCTGCAGAAGCTGATCGAAGAGAAGAACGTTGTGGGTGTCACCACGAACCCCAGCATCTTCCACGCCGCCATCACCACCGGGCACGACTACGACGCCACCATCGCGGCCCAGGCCGCTGCCGGCGCCTCCATCGAAGAGACCATCTTCGAAATCACGACGACGGACGTCGCCGACGCCTGCGACCTCTTCGCCCCGATCGCGGCGGCAACCAAGGGTGTCGACGGCCGCGTCTCCATCGAGGTGGACCCCCGCCTCGCCTGGGACACCGCCGGCACGATCGCCGAAGCCAAGCACCTCTACAAGAAGGTCAACCGCGACAACGTCCACATCAAGATCCCCGCAACGCTTGAGGGCCTGGAAGCCATCACGGCCACCCTGGCCGAGGGCATCAGCGTCAACGTGACCCTGATCTTCTCCCTCGAGCGCTACCGCGCAGTGATCAACGCCTTCCAGAGCGGTCTGGAGCAGGCCAAGGACAACGGCCACGACCTCTCCAAGATCCACTCCGTCGCCTCGTTCTTCGTCTCCCGCGTGGACACCGAGATCGACAAGCGCCTGGATGCGATCGGCACCGAGGAAGCCAAGGCCCTCAAGGGCAAGGCCGGCGTCGCCAACGCCCGCCTCGCCTACCAGGTCTACGAGGAGCTCTTCTCCACCGAACGCTGGGCGGTGCTGGCCGAAGCCGGCGCCCTGCCGCAGCGCCCGCTGTGGGCCTCCACCGGCGTCAAGGACCCGGCCTACCCGGACACCCTGTACGTCACGGAGCTCGTCGCCCCCGGCGTGGTGAACACCATGCCGGAGAAGACCCTGGACGCCACGTTCGACCACGGCGTGGTCACCGGTGACACCATCACCGGCGGCTACGATGAAGCGAACGCCACCCTCAACGCCCTCGACGCGCTCGGCGTGTCCTACAACGAGGTCGTCGCCCTGCTGGAATCCGAAGGCCTGGACAAGTTTGTGGCCAGCTGGAAGGAACTGCTGGCCGACGTTGAAGGCGCCCTCGCCACCGCACGGAAGGCTTCCTAACCCGACATGAGCACACTCAGCTATGACGCCACCGGTGCCGCCCGGAAGGCTCTTGAGCAGCACCTGCCCGCCCTCGTGGAAGACCGCGTTGCTACCCGGATCTTCGCCAAGGACCACACCTTGTGGGGTCCGGACGCGGAAGCCGAGTCGGCCATCCGCCTGGGCTGGGTCGAGGCGCCCACCGTTTCCCGGGCCCTGGTGGACGGCATCCTGGAACTCCGGGATGCCCTGCAGGCCGAGGGGGTGACCCGGATTGTCCTGTGTGGCATGGGTGGGTCCTCCCTCGCTCCTGAAGTGATCGCCGGCACCGCTGGCGTCGAGCTGACTGTGCTGGACAGCACCGACCCCGAACAGGTCGGTGCTGCCCTCGCGGACCGTCTGACGGAAACCGCGATCGTGGTCTCCTCGAAGTCCGGTTCAACCCTGGAAACCGATTCGCAGCGGCGGGTCTTCGAGCACGCTTTCACCGAGGCCGGCCTCGACGCCAAGAGCCGGATCATCGTTGTCACCGATCCCGGGTCCCCGCTGGACAAGGCATCCCGCGACGCCGGCTACCGTGCCGTCTTCAACGCGGACCCGAACGTGGGCGGCCGGTACTCGGCGCTGACAGCCTTCGGTCTGGTCCCCTCCGGCCTGGCCGGCGTGGACATCGCGGCCCTGCTGGACGAGGCTGAGGAAGCCGCTGAGATCCTGAACGAGGACGCACCCGAGAACATCGGGCTGGTCCTGGGTGCGGCCCTGGGCGGCACCAGCCCGCTGCGGAACAAGGTGGTCATCGCCGAGGACGGCTCCGGCATCGTCGGATTCGCTGACTGGGCCGAACAGCTCATCGCCGAATCCACGGGCAAGCTCGGCACCGGCATCCTGCCCGTGGTCGCCGGGCCGGACGCGCCGGAGGTCACCTCCGGCGCCGAGGACGTCCTGGTGGTGCGCCTCGTGAGCACGGATGCCGACGTCGAACTCGGTGAGAACGAGGTTGCGATTGCCGGCGGCCTCGCCTCGCAGATGATGGTGTGGGAATTCGCCACCGCCGTCGCCGGGCGTCTGCTGGGTATCAACCCGTTTGACCAGCCCGACGTCGAAGCGGCCAAGGTGGCTGCGCGCGGTCTACTGGATGCACAGCCGGAGCCGACGCCGGCCAACTTTACCGACGGTGCCATCGAGGTCCGCGGCGGAGAGTGGCTGGGCGGTGCCGCCACCGCAGCCGACGCAGTTTCAGCGCTGCTGGGCCAGCTGGGCAGTGACGGGTACCTGAGCGTCCAGGCCTACTTCGACCGCCTGGCCTACGCTCCCCTCGAGGGCGTCCGCGACGACCTTGCCGCCGTGTCCGGCCGTCCGGTCACCTTCGGCTGGGGTCCGCGCTTCCTGCACTCCACCGGCCAGTTCCACAAGGGCGGCCCCGCCATCGGTGTCTTCCTGCAGATCACAGCGGCTTCCGCCCGGGACCTCGCCATTCCGGAACGTCCGTTCACCTTCGGCGAGCTGATCGCGGCCCAGGCCGCCGGCGACGCCCAGGTCCTGAGCGAGCACGGCCGGCCCGTGCTGCGCCTGCACCTCACCGACCGGGCAGCGGGCGTTGCCCAGCTGCAGGAGATCGTTTCGTCGCTGGCCAACAAGGCAGCATCCGCCACTGAGAGCTAAGGCACCGATTCCACCATGCCAGATACTTTGAACGGCAAAAGGACAGCCAGCCGGTCCGGGAACCCCTTGCGGGATCCGCGGGACCGGCGGCTGAACCGGATTGCCGGACCTTCCTCGCTTGTGCTCTTCGGAGTCACCGGGGACCTTGCCCGCAAGAAGCTCATGCCTGCCGTGTATGACCTCGCCAACCGTGGCCTGCTGCCGCCCAGCTTCGCGCTGGTGGGTTTCGGCCGCCGGGACTGGGACAACGAGGACTTCGCCTCCGAGGTGAAGGACGCCGTGAAGTCGTACGCCCGGACCCCGTTTGATGAGGCGGTCTGGAACCAGCTCTCCGAGGGCATCCGGTTCGTGCAGGGCGCGTTCGACGACGACGCCGCGTTTGAGCGGCTCGGCGAGACCATCAAGGAACTCGACGAGAACCGCGGTACCCGCGGCAACCACGCGTTCTACCTCTCGATCCCGCCGAAGGCCTTCGAGCAGGTCTGCCGCCAGCTCTCCAAGCACGGCCTGGCGCAGGCCGAGGGCGAGAAGTGGCGGCGCGTGGTGATCGAGAAGCCGTTCGGACACGACCTGGAGTCGGCCCGGCAGCTCAACGACATCGTCGAGTCGGTTTTCCCGCAGGACGCGGTGTTCCGGATCGACCATTACCTGGGCAAGGAGACGGTCCAGAACATCCTGGCTCTGCGGTTCGCGAACCAGCTGTTCGAACCGCTCTGGAACGCCAACTACGTGGACCACGTCCAGATCACCATGGCCGAGGACATCGGCACCGGCGGCCGCGCCGGGTATTACGACGGCGTGGGCGCGGCCCGCGACGTGATCCAGAACCACCTGCTCCAGCTCTTGGCACTGACCGCGATGGAGGAACCCATCTCCTTCAACGCCGATGACCTGCGCGCGGAGAAGGAAAAGGTCCTGGCCGCGGTCCGGCTCCCCGAGGACCTCTCGACGCATTCTGCACGCGGGCAGTTCGCCGGCGGCTGGCAGGGCGGCGAACAGGTCCAGGGCTACCTGGAGGAAGAAGGCATCCCGGCCGACTCCACCACCGAAACCTACGCCGCGATCCGGGTGGACATCAACACCCGGCGCTGGAACGGGGTGCCGTTCTACCTGCGCGCCGGCAAGCGGCTCGGACGCCGCGTCACGGAGATCGCGGTCGTGTTCAAGCGGGCACCGAACCTGCTCTTCCGCGACCACGGCGACGACGATTTCGGCCAGAACGCGGTCGTGATCCGGGTCCAGCCCGACGAGGGTGCCACCATCCGGTTCGGGTCCAAGGTTCCCGGCACCCAGATGGAAGTCCGGGACGTGACCATGGACTTCGGCTACGGCCACTCGTTCACCGAGTCCAGCCCCGAGGCCTACGAACGGCTGATCCTGGACGTGCTCCTGGGCGAGCCGCCGCTGTTCCCGCGGCACGAGGAAGTGGAGCTGTCCTGGAAGATCCTGGACCCCTTCGAAGAGTACTGGGCCGGCCTGGGCGAACAGCCCGAGCCGTACGCGCCCGGCAGCTGGGGCCCGGCCTCGGCTGACGAGCTGCTCGCCCGCGACGGACGCACCTGGAGAAGGCCATGATCGTAGACCTGCCGAACACCACCACCTCGAACGTCTCCAAGAAGATCCAGTCCCTGCGCGAGCAGGGCGGCGTGATCGCCCTGGGCCGTGTCCTTACCCTCGTGGTGGTCACCAAGTCCGGGCTCGAGGAAGAAGCCATCGAGGCGGCCAACGAGGCCAGCCGCGAGCACCCCTGCCGGATCATCGTGCTCGCCGACGCCGGCTCGTCCGCGCCGAACCGGCTCGACGCGCAGATCCGCGTCGGCGGGGACGCCGGCGCGTCCGAGGTCATCGTGCTGCGCGGTTTCGGTGAACTCGCCGAGGAAAGCGAGTCCCTCGTCGCCGCGCTGCTGCTGCCCGACGCCCCGATCGTGGCCTGGTGGCCGCACGGTGCACCGAAAAACGCGTCCGAGACGTCGATCGGCCGCATCGCGCACCGCAGGATCACCGACTCGGCGAACGAGGCCGAACCGCAGGTGGCACTGGAGAACATCCGGAACACCTACAAGGCCGGCGACACCGACCTCGCCTGGACCCGGCTGACCAACTGGCGCATTCAGCTCGCCGCGGTCCTGGACCAGGCCGACTCATCACCTGTCACCGCCGTCGCGGTCGAAGGCGCCTCGGACTCGCCCAGCACCATCCTGCTCGCGGCGTGGCTGACCCTGTCCCTGGACGCCCCGGTCACGATCGTCGCCGACCCCGCAGGCACCGGCATCCGGCGCGTCCGGCTCACCCGCCCCGGAGGCGACGTGCAGCTCTTCCGCCCCGGACTCTCCATCGCCGAACTCACCCAGCCCGGCCAGCCCGCGCAACGGATCTCCCTCCCCCGGCGCAGCCTCCGTGACTGCCTTGCGGAGGAGCTCCGCCGCCTGGACCCCGACGAAGTGTTCGGCGAAGTGATTACTATTGGACTGCCACGTACCAATCTAAGGAGTGTCCGTCCCAGTGAGCGCTGAGCCCAGAGTAAGCATCCATCCTGACTCTTCCGTACTCATGGCCGCCATTGCGGCCCGCCTGATCACCAAGCTCGTGGACGTGCAGGACCGATTCGGCGAAGCGACGGTGGTGCTTACCGGAGGCACGGTGGGCATCGGAACGCTGAAGGCCGTGGCCGATTCGCCGGCCGCGCCCGCGGTGGACTGGGCAAAGGTGAACTTCTGGTGGGGCGACGAGCGCTTCGTCGGCGCCCAGGACCCGGACCGCAATGCGGTGCAGGCGCAGGAGGCGCTCCTGAAGCACATCGATGTTGATCCCGCGCGCGTCCACGTGCCCGGGTCGACGGATGACTTTGGATCACCGGAGGAGGCTGCAGAGGACTACGCACGCCGCCTCGGCGAGGCGGCTGCCGCCGAGCACGCCGCGGACGCTTCGGACGACCGCCCCGAGACCCCGGGCCGGCTTCCCCGGTTCGACGTCGTGCTGCTCGGCGTGGGTCCCGACGCGCACGTGGCCTCCCTGTTCCCGGAGCAGGGCGGCATCCGCGAGAAGCAGCTGACGGTGGTGGGGGTCCGCAACTCCCCCAAGCCGCCCCCCGAGCGCATCTCCCTCACCCTGCCGGCGATCAACACCTCCGCTGAGGTGTGGATGGTGGTAGCGGGCGAGGACAAGGCCGGTGCTGTGGGCCTGGCACTCGCCGGGGCCAATCCCGTGCAGGTGCCGGCGGCCGGTCCCGCCGGCCGGTCCCGGACGCTGTGGCTGATTGATGAAAACGCAGCCTCACGCGTTCCTGAACAGCTAGTCAGGAAGGCGCCTGCCGGCTCTTAGCCGCTGCAGCGCTCCAGCCAGAACGTCTTCGGCGTCTTGGCTGGAGCGTCTTTCTTTAACGTATTCGAGGTGGGTCTTAAAGCCCTCTTCCTGGGCTTCGCCAGGCAACCCGGCCCCGGGATTGCGTGACGCCGGCCGGCCGCAGCGGCGGCAGTCCCACGTCTCCGGAATCTGGTCGTCCGGCAGCTTCAAAAAAACGGGCCGCGTCTCATGTCCCATGGCGCACCAGTAGGAGACACAAATACGCGGCAGGGGCTCCCCGAGAGGATCATCCCCTTGGTTCTTCATTCCGGCTCCTTGAATGACACCCACGCGGGTGCCGCGGAATCCTGAAGAGGTATGCACCATGGGAACTCCCTCGCTGCTAATGGCGGCGCTGCCGTTAGATCCGATAGCGACAGTTTAGTGCGTGCTTCCCCTGACGGCACGGAAAAGCCCGGCCCAATCAGGAACGGATCCTGACCGGGCCGGGCTCTTCGTCCTAAACGGCTGCGCCAGCCTTAGGAGTCAGCCACACCCGTGAAGCGCATCAACAGGCCGAGCGCGATGATCACGACGCCCCAGGTGACGCCGAGAATGATGGTGAACCTGTTGAGGTTGCGCTCGGCCACGCCGGAGGAGGCCAGCCCCGAGCTCATGCCGCCGCCGAACATATCCGACAGGCCGCCGCCGCGCCCCTTGTGGAGCAGGATGAGCAGGGTCAGCAGAAGGCTGGTAATGCCCAGCAGGATCTGCAGAATCACATGAAGAACGTCCACGACGGCCTTTCCAAAGTTGGTGGATGCGGGAGCGGGCCAGTACGGACTAGTCCGTTACGAGGTGGCTCTCGAACTTGACAATATTAGCAAACTCAGCGGGATCAAGGCTGGCACCGCCCACCAGCACGCCGTCGACGTCGCGCTCTTTGAGGATGGCGGCAGCGTTGCTGGCCTTGACCGAACCGCCGTACAGCAGGCGGACCTTGGCGGCCACGTCGGCGTCGAACAGCTCGGTGAGTTCGGCACGGATCGCGGCGCACATTTCCTGGGCGTCCTCCGGGCCCGCAACCTCACCGGTGCCGATGGCCCAGACAGGCTCATAGGCGACGACGAGCTCGGCCGCCTGCGCGGAGGTGAGGCCTTCGACGTCGGCGCGGAGCTGGTCCAGCGTGTGCTGGACGTGGGTGCCCGCTTGGCGGATCTCCAGGCCTTCCCCGACGCAGAGCACGGGGATGACGTTGTTGCGGTAGGCAGCCTTGACCTTGGCGTTAAGGACTTCGTCGGACTCGGCGTGGACGGTCCGGCGTTCGCTGTGGCCGACGAGCACGTACTTGCAGCCGAGCTTGTTCAGGAACTGCCCGGAGATGTCCCCGGTGTAGGCTCCGGAATCGAACTGCGACAGGTCCTGACCGCCGTAGGCAATGTCCAGTTCGTCGCCCTGGACGAGGGTCTGCACACCGCGGAGGTCGGTGAAGGGCGGGAAGACGGCGACTTCCACGCGGCTGTAATCGTGCTTGGCGTCGGACAGTGTCCAGGCCAGCTTCTGCAAGAGGGTGATGCCCTGGACGTGGTCCATGTTCATCTTCCAGTTGCCTGCGATCAAAGGCGTACGGTCGAAGGTGCCGTTGGTTGACGTAGTCACGTGTTCTCCATTAATGCCGGTCATCTGCTGATCATGTGAACAGCCGGCAGGGCGCCTCCGCGTACCTTCAAGTGATGCACGGTGCGGAAGGTGCCCTGCCGGCTGGTGTGTCTTTAGCGGTCCAGAACGCTCAGGCCGGGAAGTTCCTTGCCTTCAAGGTATTCCAGGCTGGCGCCGCCGCCGGTGGAAATGTGTCCGAACTGGTCATCGGCGAAGCCGAGTGTGCGGACGGCAGCCGCGGAGTCGCCGCCGCCGACGACGGTGAATGCGTCCGTCTCCGTCAGCGCCTGGGCGATGGCCCGGGTGCCTGCGGAGAATGCCTCGAACTCGAAGACGCCCATGGGACCGTTCCAGAACACCGTCTTGGCGCCCTTGATCTGCTCGGCAAACGCCCGCGCGGACTCGGGTCCGATGTCCAGGCCGATGCCCTGCGCCCCGAAGCTGCTGCCTTCGATGGCGTCGGCGCTGACCGTCTCATGGTCGGCGTCGGCGGCGAACTTGGCTGCCACCACGACGTCCGTGGGAATCACGAACTCCGTGCCGGCGTCGGCTGCGCGCTTGAGGTAGTCCTGGACGACCGGGATCTGGTCCTCTTCCAGCAGGCTGCCGGCCACCTTGTGACCCTCGGCTGCCAGGAACGTGAACAGCATGCCGCCACCCACCAGGATGGTGTCAGCCTTGCCGAGCAGGTTGTCGATGACCGCGAGCTTGTCAGAAACCTTCGAACCGCCGAGGACCACAACGTAGGGACGCTGGGTGTCTGCGGTCAGCTTGCGGAGCACTTCCACCTCCGTGCCCACAAGGTCGCCTAGGTACGACGGGAGCCGGGTGGCGACGTCGTAAACGCTGGCGTGCTTGCGGTGCACGGCGCCGAAGGCGTCGTTCACGAAGGCACCGTTGTCACCGGTGAGTCCCACCAGCTCGTCAGCGAAGGCGCCGCGTTCGGCCTCGTCCTTGCTGGTCTCGCGTGCGTCGAACCGCACATTCTCGAGGACCAGGACCTGGCCGTCCTGCAGCGCAGCTGCCTTCTCCTTGGCCGAGGGCCCCACCGTATCCTCCGCGAGGGAGACAGGGAAGGAAGCCAGCTCTGCCAGGCGGGCGACCGCCGGCTTGAGGGAGTACTTGTCTTCGGGGGCGCCCTTGGGGCGGCCGAGGTGGGCTGTTACCAGCACGCGGGCACCGGCGTCCGTGAGCTTTCCCAGTACTGGCAGTGAGGCCCGGATGCGGCCGTCGTCAGTCACTGTAGAGCCGTCGAGCGGCACATTCAGGTCACTTCGAACCAGAATGTACCGCCCGCGGACACCTTCAGCGATCAGTTCGTTGAGGGTGTGAGATGTCATGTAGCTAACCCTAGCCCAGCTTGGCCGCTACAAGCTCCGTCAGGTCCACGAGGCGGTTGGAGTAACCCCATTCGTTGTCATACCAGGAAACAACCTTGACCTGGTTGCCAATGACCTTGGTCAAGCCGGAGTCAAAGATGGACGAGGCGGGGTCGCCGACGATGTCCGAGGAGACGATCGGGGCGTCGGTGTAGGTCAGGATGCCCTGCCACTCGTCGGACTCTGCGGCCTTCTTGAGCGTGGCGTTGACTTCCTCGACGGTGGTCTCGCGCGAGACCGTGACGGTGAGGTCGGTGGCGGAGCCGGTGGGGACCGGAACGCGGATGGCGTAGCCGTCCAGCTTGCCCTTGAGCTCCGGCAGGACCAGGCCGATGGCCTTGGCCGCACCGGTGGAGGTGGGAACCATGTTGATGGCGGCGGCGCGGGCACGGCGGAGGTCGTTGTGCGGGCCGTCCTGCAGGTTCTGGTCTGCGGTGTAGGCGTGCACGGTGGTCATCAGTCCACGCTCGATGCCGAAGGCATCGTTGACAACCTTGGCCAGCGGGCCGAGGCAGTTGGTGGTGCAGGAAGCGTTGGAGATGATGTGGTGGTTCTCGGGGTCGTACAGGCCGTCGTTGACGCCCATCACGATGGTGATGTCCTCGTCCGAGGCGGGGGCGGAGATCAGGACCTTCTTGGCGCCGGCTTCGATGTGCTTCTTGGCGGCGGCAGCCTTGGTGAAGAATCCGGTGGACTCGATGACGATGTCAACGCCCAGGTCCTTCCAGGGGAGGTTGGCCGGGTCGCGCTCGGCCAGGACCTTGATGGCGTTGCCGTTGACGACCAGGTTGCCTTCCTTGACCTCAATGGTTTCGGCCAGGCGTCCGCCCACGGAATCGTACTTGAGCAGGTGGGCCAGCGCCTCGGGGCTGGTGAGGTCGTTGACGGCTACGATCTCAAGATCCGCGCCCTGGGCAAGCGCTGCGCGGAAGTAGTTGCGGCCGATGCGGCCGAAGCCGTTGATACCAATACGGGTCGTCACTTTAGTCTCCTTTGTGCCTTGGAAGCACAACTAGTAAGCGGGCGTTGAAGCCAACTAACAGATCCCGCACGCCATTGGGCAGAGATATTTTTTCAGATCGGAGGGCGACCAGCCTCATTGCTGAAGGCTAACCGCCTTCCGTGATCCATCTTACGTTTAAGTAGGTCTGCCCCCGCAAGTGCGGGGGCAGACCGTCCGGAATTCGGCCCTAAAGACGCCGAATGTGAAGTTTGTTACTGCTTTGTGTACGCCGAATCACACCTAGAGGGTGATGAGGCCCGTCGCGTTGGCGCGTGCGGCGGCAAAACGTGCGGACACGTCAGCCCAGTTCACGATGTTCCAGAATGCCTTGACGTAGTCGGCCTTGACGTTGACATAGTCCAGGTAGAAGGCGTGCTCCCACATGTCCAGCATCAGCAGCGGGGTGGTGCCCAGCGCGACGTTGCCCTGCTGGTCGTAGAGCTGCTCGATGACGAGGTTGCCGCCGATGGGCTCGTAGGCCAGGAAGCCCCAGCCCGAACCCTGCAGGCCGAGGGCGGCTGCGGAGAACTGGGCACGGAAGGCGTCGAACGAGCCGAAGGCGTCGTCGATGGCTGCGGCGAGCTCACCTTCGGGCTTGTCGCCTCCGTCCGGGGAGAGGTTGTTCCAGAACACGGAGTGGTTGATGTGGCCGCCGGTGTGGAAGGCCAGGTCCTTGGAAAGCCGGTTGATGTTGGCGAAGTCGCCCTTTTCGCGCGCCTCGGCCAGCTGGGCCAGCGCGTTGTTGGCGCCCGTCACGTACGCGGCGTGGTGCTTGCTGTGGTGCAGCTCCATGATCCGTGCAGAGATGTGGGGCTCGAGCGCTGCGTAGTCGTAGCTGAGTTCGGGCAGAACGTACTCGGTCACAAAATCCTCCAATGTCGTGGACAGTTTGTCCGGTTGTGCTAACTCTCGGATTGTGCATCCCGGACGACGGGTCATCCGGAAAACTACGATGGCGGCAACAGCCGCCACCTGGTCTTGATTCTATGGGCGCCCTTTACTCGTCCAGCATTTCCGGCGTCACATTGGCATCCGTGCCTGGGATGCCAAGGTCCGAGGCGCGTTTGTCCGCCATGGCCAGCAGCCGGCGGATGCGCCCGGCGATGGCGTCCTTCGTCATGGGCGGATCGGCAAGCCGGCCGAGTTCGTCGAGGCTGGCCTGCTTGTGGGCCACCCGGAGTTCACCGGCGTACTTGAGGTGGTCCGGGACGTCGTCGCCGAGGATCTCCAGGGCCCGGTCAACCCGGGCACCGGCCGCAACGGCGGCCTGCGCCGAGCGGCGGAGGTTGGCGTCGTCAAAGTTGGCGAGCCGGTTCGCCGTCGCCCGCACCTCCTTGCGCATGCGCCGCTCCTCCCAGACCATGAGGGCGTCGTGGGCGCCCATGCGGGTGAGCAGCGCGGCGATAGTATCGCCGTCGCGGATCACCACGCGGTCCACTCCCCTGACTTCCCGGGCTTTGGCCTGAATCCCGAGCCGGCGTGCCGCGCCGACCAGCGCGAGGGCCGATTCCGGACCGGGGCAGGTGACCTCCATGGACGAGGACCGGCCGGGTTCGGTGAGGGAACCGTGGGCCAGGAAGGCGCCGCGCCACACCGCTTCGGCGTCGGCGGCTGAGCCATTGACGACGACGGACGGCAACCCGCGTACGGGCCGCCCGCGGCCGTCAAGGAGGCCGGTCTGCCGGGCCAGCGCCTCGCCGTCGCGGACGACGCGGACCACGTACCGGCTGCCGCGGCGCAGGCCGCTGCCGGAGACGACGATGATCTCGCTCTGGTGTCCGTAGACCTCGGCGATCGCGGCGCGCAGGCGCCGGGCGGTGGAGGCAAGGTCCACCTCGGCCTCGATGACGATCCGGCCCGAGATGATGTGCAGTCCTCCGGCGAAGCGGAGCATGGCCGAGACCTCAGCCTTGCGGACTGATGATTTCTTAATGTCCAGGCGGGAGAGTTCTTCCTTGACTGATGCTGTCAGTGCCATGGCACCTTTCCTAACTGTTCCCGAAAATGTCCTGGTAGGCCGTGGCCAGCCGCAAGGGGTCATGGACCGGTCGCCGGCCCGAAGCCCCTACTCTACCCAAGACAACCTCGGCGCCGATCATCCCCGCTGCCCGCTCAAACTCGGCCAGGTCAGAAACGGACGCCGGGTCCGCGAGCACGACGTCGGCGCTGAACTCCGGCGCGTAGTCGCGCAGGACGTGAAGGTGGTCGGCGGCGGACATGCCGGAGGTTTCCTTGGTGTCCATGGCGAGGTTCATCGTGAGGCAGCGCTTCGCGGGCGTATCGCAGAGCGCCTGCCGCATTTCCGGCAGCAGCAGGTGCGGGAGAACGGACGTGTACCAGGAGCCGGGACCCAGCACCACCCAGTCGGCAAGCTCGATTGCGGTCAGCGCCTCAACGCAGGCCGGAGCCTGCTCGGGAAGCAGCCGGACGCTCTCCAGTGAACCCGCGACCGCGCAGCGGGCCTGGCCCGTGATGGTGGTGACCGTGCTGCTGCCGTCCGGGGCGGTCACGCGGACGTCGCCCTCGATGGTGAGCGGCACCGTGGACATAGGCAGCACCTGTCCGCGGGCGCCGAGAAGGGCGCCGGCCCATTTCAGGCCGGCCACGGCGTCGCCGAGCAGTTCCCAGAGGGTGACGATCAGCAGGTTCCCCATGGCGTGCTCATCCAGGGAGGCGCCGCCGCGGGCGGACCGGAAGCGGTGCTGCATGACATCGCGCCAGGTGCGGCCCCAGTCGGTGTCATCGCAAAGCGCGGACAGCGCCATCCGCAGATCACCGGGCGGGAGGACGCCGTACTCCTCCCGGAGACGGCCGGAGGACCCGCCGTCGTCCGCCACGGTGACCACCGCTGTCAGTTCGGACGTCAGCAGGCGCAGTGCCGAGAGGGAGGCCGAAAGGCCGTGACCGCCGCCGAGCGCGACGACGGTGGGCCCCTTGGCCTGCTGGGAACCGGTCAGGCCGGCCGGCGGAATCAGGGGCAGAGGGCCGGTGAGAACACCCATTACTCGCGGCCCAGGTCCCGGTGCGTCGTGGTCACGGTTACCCGCGGATACTGCGCAAGCCGTTTGGACAGCTCCATGGCGACCGCAACCGATCGGTGCTTTCCGCCCGTGCAGCCGACGGCGATGGTGGCGTAGTGCTTGTTCTCCCGGCGGTAGCCCTCCAGGACGGGCTCAAGCGCGAGGACGTAGCGCTCCACGAAGTTCGGCACGCCCTCGGCTCCGAGGACGTAGTCGCTGACATCCTGGTCCAGGCCGGTGTGCGGCCGCAGCGCGGGCACCCAGTGCGGGTTCGGGATGAACCTGACGTCGGCCACGTAGTTGGCGTCCACGGGCAGGCCGTACTTGAAGCCGAAGCTCATGATGTTCAGGCGGATCGCGATGGGCCCGGTCTCGGTGAACAGTTCGGTGATCGCGGTGGCGAGACCGTGCACGTTCAGGGACGAGGTGTCCAGGACGAGGTCGGAGGAGTCGCGCAGTTCCTTGAGGAGTTCACGCTCAGCGGCGATGCCGTCCAGGATCCTGCCGCCGCCCTGCAGGGGGTGCGGGCGCCGGCCCTGTTCGAAGCGGCGGACCAGGACGTCGTCGCTGGCGTCCAGGAACAGCACCCGGAAGGTGACGCCGCTGGCTTCGAGGGCCCGCAGTGCCGCCCGGATGTCGGCGAAGAGCGCCTTGCTGCGGACGTCCATCACCACAGCAAGCTTGGGGATGGACTGCGGGGCGTGGGACACCAGTTCGGCGAGCGTTCCGAGCATCTGCGGCGGCAGGTTCTCGACGACGTACCAACCGTGGTCCTCCAGCGCATCGGAGGCGGTGCTGCGGCCTGCGCCGGACATTCCGGTCACGATAAGCAGTTCCGCTTCGGCGGGCTTGACCGGTGTCAGGCCGTCCTCTTCCGTGCTGGACTCCGCCGTCGACTCTGCCATTGATTCCAGCCTCATTCCTGCTGTTGCTACGCGCGCGCAATTGCCGCGCGGAAGCCGTTTGCTAGTGTTTGCGGCACACGCCGATTTCCCGTACTTACCCTAACCAAGTTTCCGGGCGCGGGCTAAGTTTCGAGCACTTCACCCGTGGTCATGTTGATCGCCGGAACGGCGTCCCCCGTGTCGCCACCGGCTCCGCCCGGACTGAAGTGCGTGACGATGGCAGCGGCCAGCGCCGGCCCGACCCCCTTGGCCGCTGTCAGTTCCTCCGCCGACGCCGCCTTGATCTTCTTGACGGAGCCAAAGTGGGCGAGCAGCGCCTTCCGCTTCGAATCACCCAGGCCGGGCACGCCGTCGAGGGCTGAGACGGTCATCGCCTTGCCGCGCTTTTGCCGGTGGAACGAAATGGCGAAACGGTGGGCCTCGTCGCGGATGCGCTGCAGCATGTAGAGGCCCTGCGAGGAGCGGGGCAGGATGACCGGGAAGTCGCTGTCCGGCAACCACACTTCCTCGAGGCGCTTGGCGAGCCCGACCACATAGACGTCGTCGATGCCCAGCGATTCGAGGGCCCGGGCGGCCGCGTTGACCTGGGGCTTGCCGCCGTCCACCACCACGAGGTTGGGCGGGTAGGCGAATTTCGCCCGCGGTGCGGGCGTGGTGGTGTCGGACAGTGCGGCATCCAGGGCGGCGACCGCCGCCTTGTTGGCCCCGGTGGTCCCGGTCCCAATGGTTCCGGTTCCGCTGGTCTCGATGGTTCCGGTCCCGTTGGTCCCGTTGGCGGCGGCGGCCGCCGGCGTCGCGACGAGTTCGGCGGCCTCGACCTGGGCTGTCTTGTCCACGAGGTAATGGCGGAAGCGGCGGGTCAGGACGTCGTGCATCGCAGCGGTATCGTCCGTGGCCGCAGCCCCGGTGATGGAGAACTTCCGGTAGTCCGATTTCTTCGGCAGCCCGTCTTCCACCACCACCATGGAGGCCACCACATTCGTGCCCTGGACGTGGGAGACGTCGTAGCATTCGATGCGCAGCAGCGGGACCGGGAGCTCCAACGCCTCCTGCAGTTCCTGCAGCGCCTGCGACCGGACCGTCAGGTCGCCGGCCCGGCGGGTCTTGTGCAGCCGGAGTGCGTGCTCGGCGTTCTCGCGGACCGTGGACATCAGGGCGGCCTTGTCGCCGCGCTGCGGTACGCGGATGTCCACCTTGGCCCCACGGATGCCGGCGAGCCACACGGCGAGGTCCTGCGCGTTGCTCGGCTCGACAGGAACGAGGACCTCACGGGGAAGCCTGCCCTGGACCTCGGCGTCCTCGCCGTAGACCTGCTGGAGGAGGTGCTCGACGAGGTCGGGCGTGGTGAAGTCCTCCACCTTTTCAACAACCCACCCGCGCTGGCCGCGGACGCGTCCGCCCCGGACATGGAACACCTGGACGGCCGCTTCCAGCTCATCCTCGTGCAGGGCGAAAACGTCGGCGTCGGTATCCTCGGCGAGCACCACGGCGTTCCGCTCGAAGACCTTCCGGAGGGCGGTGATGTCGTCGCGCAGCCGGGCGGCGCGTTCGTAATCAAGGACGGCGACTGCGGCGCCCATCTCCTTTTCGAGCCGCGAAATGAAGCGCTTGGCCTCGCCTCCCATGAAGGCGCAGAAGTCCTCGGCGAGGGCGCGGTGTTCCTCGGGGGTGACGCGGCCGACGCAGGGCGCCGAGCACTTGTCGATGTAGCCCAGCAGGCAGGGCCGGCCGCTGGCCTGGGCACGTTTCAGCACGCCGGCGCTGCAGCTGCGCACGGGGAACACGCGCAGCAGGGTGTCCATGGTGTCCCGGATCGCGCCGGCCGTATAGGGCCCGAAGTACCGGGTCCCCTTCCGCCGCTCGCCGCGCATGACCTGCACGCGGGGCAGCTTCTCGCCCATGGTAACGGCGAGGTACGGGTAGGTCTTGTCGTCCCGGAAAACCACGTTGAAGCGCGGCTTGAATTCCTTGATCCAGGTATATTCCAGCTGCAGGGATTCCAGCTCGCTGCCCACCACGGTCCACTCCACGCTGCTGGCCGCGTACACCATGGCGTGGGTCTTGGGCAGCAGCCCTGCCGGGTTCGCGAAGTACGAGTTCAGGCGCGACCGGAGGTTCTTGGCCTTGCCGACGTAGATGACCCGTCCATGGGGATCCCTGAACCTGTAAACACCCGGATTGGTTGGAATTTCGCCCGTCTGGGGTCGATAACTCGATGGATCTGCCACGTTTCCAGTCTACTGAGCTAAGGGGCTGTGGATTGCCGCCGGCTGCACTGAGGGACCTGCCCAGCTGCACTGAGGGCCAACCGGCCCCCGGCGAAGGCAGCCCGTCTACTCGATGACCTTGCTCTGGTTGTAGCTGGTGGAGCGCTGCTGGCCGCTGAGCTCGGCAATGGCGTCCATAATCTTGTCGGTCACCTGGCGCCGGGCGGGAAGCGAATGGTCCGGGCCGGTCTTGTCGAAGTAGATCGGCTCCCCCACCTTCATGGTGAAATGCTGGGGCTTGACGGCGTTGCGGCCAGCGGGCTGCAGCTTCTCCGTGCCGATCAGTCCCACCGGAATCACCGGAGCGCCGGTGGTGAGGGCCAGCCAGCCGACGCCGGTCCGGCCGCGGTACAGGATTCCGTCGCGGGAGCGGGTGCCCTCCGGGTAGATGCCGATGCCCCTGCCGTCCTCCAGGATGTCCAGGAGCGTCTTGAGGGCCTGCACGCTGGCGGCCTGCTCGCCGCGCTCGACCGGAATGGAGCCCACGGCGGTGAAGAAGGACTTCATCACACGGCCCTTGAAGCCCTTGGTCGTGAAGTATTCAGCCTTGGCGAAGAAGGCGACGGGCCGGGGCATGAGGGCCTGGACAATCACGCTGTCCAGAAAGGAGAGGTGGTTGGGCGCCACAATGAACGGCCCGCTCTTGGGCACATTCTCCAGCCCGATGACGGTCGGCCGGCAGCTGCCGGAGATGAGGGTCCGCGTGGTCCAGCGGACGCCGTCAAACAGCTCCATCGTTGCGCACCTCGCTCAGGGCTGCGGAACGGACGGTTTCCAGCTCGTCCACCTTGTTGCGCAGGCCGTCGGCGTCATCCACCACGGCCACGGCTCCGGCCGCTTCCAGCTCGCCGTCGGGCGCGAAACCCCAGCTGACGCCGATGCAGTCGAGACCGTTGGCCAGCGCACCCGCCACATCCTGGGCACGGTCGCCCACCATCATGGCGTGCTGTGTGCCGAGGGCCGTCATGGCCGCGGCAATGATGCCGGCCTTGCCCACCGGACCGGCGGCAGCCGCGGTCTCGTCTGCGGCCGACCCCCTGATGGCGAGGAACTGGCGGGCGATCTTGTGGTGCTCAAGAACGATGTGGGCAAGGGCTTCCGGCTTTTGCGTCGCAACCGCCACGGGCCGCCCCGCCTCCACGTACTCGTCCAGCAGTTCGACAATGCCGGGGTACAGGCGGCTCTGGGCGATGCCGACGTCGAGGTAATGCATCCGGTAGGTGCGGATGACCGCCTTCAGCATGGCCGGGGGCACAGCCGCCACCTTCAGCAGGGAATCACTCAGCTTGGGTCCCACCATCGCATCGAGGAGGTCCTGGCTGGGGACGGGGAGGCCATGTTCCCGAAGGGCGGTGGCTATGCCGTCCGTTATTCCGCCGGCCGGATCGACAAGAGTGCCGTCCAGGTCGAAGATCACGGGCACTGTTGTTGAAGTCACCGGCTTAGTTTCTCACGATGGCACGCCTGCTCAAACTCGTATGCCGTCCAAGGAATACTTCCGCCCCTTATGTGGAGTTTTTATCCACGTATCGTGACTTCAGAGGCGCTTAGCCGCCATTATCTGGACAAAAACTCCAGGGGCGGAGGACGACGGCGGCCCGCCAGTTGGTCTGGCGGGCCGCCGTTGCGTCGGTGGTCCTGGCGTTCGTTCGACGTTGCGTACTGGCTGGCGTTCCTAACCGAGGATCTCGGCCAGGAACTTCGCCGTGTGGCTTTCCGAGGACTTGGAGACCTGCTCGGGGGTACCGGTGGCGACGATGCGTCCGCCGCCGGAGCCGCCGTCCGGGCCGAGGTCCACGATCCAGTCGGCGCTCTTGATGACGTCGAGGTTGTGCTCGATGGTGATGACGGTGTTGCCCTTCTCCACGAGTCCCTGCAGCACCATGAGCAGCTTCCGGATGTCCTCAAAGTGAAGCCCGGTGGTGGGCTCGTCCAGGACGTAGACGCTGCGCCCGTTGGACCGCTTCTGGAGTTCGGCCGCGAGCTTGACGCGCTGCGCCTCGCCGCCGGACAGCGTGGTGGCGGGCTGCCCGAGCCGGACGTAGCCGAGGCCGACGTCCACGAGTGTCTTGAGGTGGCGCGCAATCGGGGAGAAAGCGGCGAAGAACTCGGCACCCTCCTCGATGGGCATGTTCAGCACGTCGGCGATCGTCTTGCCCTTGTAGTGCACCTCGAGAGTCTCGCGGTTGTACCGCGCACCGTGGCAGACCTCGCACGGCACGTAGACGTCCGGCAGGAAGTTCATCTCGATCTTCAGCGTGCCGTCACCCGAGCAGGCTTCGCAGCGGCCGCCCTTGACGTTGAAGGAGAACCGTCCGGGGAGGTAACCGCGGACCTTGGCCTCGGTGGTCTCGGCGAAGAGCTTCCGGATGTGGTCGAAAACGCCCGTATATGTGGCCGGGTTGGAGCGCGGCGTTCGGCCGATCGGGCTCTGGTCCACGTGCACCACCTTGTCCAGGTGTTCGAGGCCCTGGACGGTGCGGTGGCGGCCGGCCACCTGTTTGGCTCCGTTGAGCTTGTTGGCCAGCACCTTGTAGAGGATCTCGTTGACCAGGGTGGACTTGCCCGAGCCGCTGACGCCGGTCACCGCGGTGAACAGGCCCAGGGGGAAGGCGGCATCAACGTTGACAAGGTTGTTCTCGCGGGCGCCGACCACCTTCAGCTCGCGCTTCTTGTCGTACTTGCGACGCTTCTTGGGGACGTCGATGCTCCTCCTGCCGGAGAGGTAGTCGCCGGTGAGGGACTCCGTGTTCGCCAGGAGTTCCTTGTAGGACCCGGAGTGGACCACCTGCCCGCCGTGCTCGCCGGCTCCCGGGCCGATGTCCACGATCCAGTCGGCCTCGTGGATGGTGTCCTCGTCGTGTTCGACCACGATGAGCGTGTTGCCCAGGTCCCGCAGCCGGGTCAGGGTCTCGATCAGGCGCCGGTTGTCCCGCTGGTGCAGGCCGATGGAGGGCTCGTCCAGGACATAGAGAACACCCACGAGCCCGGAGCCGATCTGGGTGGCCAGCCTGATGCGCTGGGCTTCGCCGCCGGAAAGGGTGCCGGAGGGCCGTTCCAGGTTCAGGTACTCCAGGCCGACATCCAACAGGAAGGTCAGGCGGGCCTGAATCTCCTTGAGGACCTGGTGGGCGATCTGCGCCTCACGGCCGGTCAGCACGAGGTTGTCCAAGAATGCTGCGCATTCCCGCATGGGCAGACGCGCGACGTCGGCAATGGACTTGCCGTTGATGAGGACCGAGAGCGACGCCGGGTTCAGCCGTGCGCCGTTGCAGGCGGGGCAGGGAATCTGCCGCATGTATTCCTCATAGCGGTCCCGGGCGTAGTCCGACTCGGTTTCGGTGTGCTTCCGGTGCACGTACTGCACCACACCTTCGAAGCCGGTGCTGTACTTGCGCTCCCGGCCGAACCGGTTGCGGTACTGCACCACGACCTTGTGGTCCTTGCCGTGCAGGACAGTCTGCCGGACGTCTGACGGAAGGTCCTGCCACGGCGTGGTCATGGAGAACCCGAGCTCCTTGGCGAGCCCGCCGAGCAGCCGGTTCCAGTACTCCGTGGTGGCGGTGCCGAGGGACCACGGCGCGATGGCGCCGTCCTCCAGCGCCAGCTCCGGGTTGGGAATGATCAGTTCCTCATCAACTTCCAACCGCGTGCCGATGCCGCTGCAGGCCGAGCAGGCACCGAACGGGTTGTTGAACGAGAAGGAACGGGGCTCGATCTCGTCGATGGCCAGCGGGTGCTCGTTGGGGCAGGCCAGGTTTTCCGAGAAGGCACGCGTGCGGTGGGGGTCGTCGGACTCAAGGTCGACGAAGTCGGCCAGGACGCGCCCCTCCGCGAGACCGAGCGCCGTCTCGATGGAGTCCGTCAACCGCTGCCGGATGCCTTCCTTAACCACGAGCCGGTCCACCACCACCTCGATGGTGTGCTTGAACTGCTTGCCCAGCTTGGGCGGATCGCTCAGCTGGATCAGGTCGCCGTCCACCCGGGCGCGGGAATAGCCCTTCGCCGTCAGCTCTTTGAAGAGGTCCACGAATTCACCCTTGCGCCCGCGCACCACCGGCGCGAGGATCTGGAAACGGGTGCCGTCCTCCAGCTCGAGCAGCTGGTCCACGATCTGCTGCGGCGTCTGCTTGATGACGGGTTCGCCGCAGACGGGACAGTGCGGACGGCCCACGCGCGCCCACAGGAGCCGCATGTAGTCGTAGATTTCGGTGATGGTGCCCACGGTGGAGCGCGGGTTCTTGCTGGTGGACTTCTGGTCGATCGAGACCGCGGGCGACAGGCCCTCGATGAAGTCGACGTCGGGCTTGTCCACCTGTCCCAGGAACTGCCGGGCGTAGGCGGAGAGCGATTCGACGTAGCGGCGCTGGCCTTCGGCGAAGATGGTGTCGAAGGCAAGGGACGACTTTCCGGAGCCGGACAGGCCCGTGAAGACGATCATGGCGTCGCGCGGCAGGTCGAGGTCGACGTTGCGGAGGTTGTGCTCGCGGGCGCCCTTAACCACCAGCCGGGACAGGTCCGGGCGCGCCGGTTTGGCGGGGCTCAGGGGGACGACGGCGGAGTGGGCAACAGCGGTTTCTTCAGCTACGGCTTTAGGCACCCACTAATGCTAGTCGAAAACTTCTTCGAATATCCACGCGGGTGTGCTACGACACTGCCCTTACTCGGCGTCGTAGGCGGCCGCCAGCAGGTGGACGGCCTGGGCGAAGGTTGCGCCCTGCGATTTGGCGGCGGCGGCATACTCTGCTGCGGCCTCGGACAAAGCGCCCCAGCGCTCGTCCCGGGCGCAGACCACCGTGCCGTTGCGGCCCTTGGTGGCGACGACGCCCGCGGCCTCGAGCTCCTTGTATGCCCTCGCGACGGTGTGGGGTGCGACGCCCAGGGTTCCGGCGAGGGCCCGCACCGCAGGCAGCCGCGTGCCCGGGGCAAGCTTTCCCTTGTCGGCCTGCTCGATCACGTGGAGACGCAGCTGCTCGAAGAGGGCCACCGAGCTGCCGGTGTTTGGCTTCCACTGTCCCGGGAAGGCATCGCCGGCGGTCACAGGCCGGACTCCCGGTAGCGCTGCTGGCCGGCGGCGTGCCTGCCGTGGTGCCGGCGGATGGCGCCGAGTTCGCGGTCCACCCCGCGGAACTGGGCCTCATAGAGGTGCCGGTAATGCCCGTCCACGGACAGCAGGCTGCTGTGCGTCCCCTGTTCAACGATGCGTCCGTGATCCATGACGAGAATTAGATCAGCGTCTCGCACGGTGGACAACCTGTGGGCAATGATGAAGCTCGTCCTGCCCTGCCTCAGGCGGTTCATCGCAAGCTTGATCTGCACCTCGGTCCGGGTATCCACCGAGCTTGTTGCCTCGTCCAGGATCAGGACGCTGCGGTCGGCGAGCCGGGCGCGGGCGATGGTGATCAGTTGCCTTTGGCCCTGGCTCAGCGAATCGCCGTCGTCCCCCAGGACCGTGGCGTAGCCGGCGGGCAGCGACCGCACAAAGTGGTCCACATGGCTGGCCTCGGCGGCTGCCAGGACCCGGTCATCATCGGCGCCCGGCCAGCCGTATTCGATGTTGTCGCGGACCGTTCCGCTGAACAGCCAGACGTCCTGCATGACCACTGCGAAATTGGACCGCAGCGAGTCCACAGGCACGGTGGCAATGTCCGTGCCGTCAATCGTGATGCGGCCCGAATCAAGTTCGTAGAAGCGCATGAGGAGGTTCACCACGGTGGTCTTGCCGGCACCCGTGTGGCCGACGATGGCCACGGTCTGGCCCGGCAGCACGGAGAAGGACAGCCCGCTGACGGCCGGCGAGCCCGGCGTGTAGGCGAAGGTGACGTCCTCGAAGTCAATCCGGCCGCGCAGGTTTTCCTGGCCGGCAGGGGCCGCCTCCTCGCGGGGGATCTCCGGCTCGTCAAGCAGCTCGAAGACCCGCTCCGCCGAGGCCGCACAAGACTGCATCAGGGTGAGCATGCCGCCGATCTGCCCCATCGGCTGGGTGAACAGGCGGCTGAACTGGATGAACGCCTGGATCCCGCCGATCGTCATGGCCCCTGCGGCCACCTGCAGGGCGCCCACGACGGCCACCGCCACGTAGTTGATATTGGCCACGAAGACCATCAGCGGCTGCACCGCTCCGGAAACGAACTGGGCGCGTGCGCTGGTGCGGGCCAGCCGGTCGTTGCCGCGGCCGAAGATGCCCGACGCCGTGTCCTGCTGCCCGAACGCCTTGATGACTTCGTGTCCGGTGATGAATTCCTCGATGTGGGCGTTCAGCTCCCCGGTGGAGGCCCACTGGGCGGCGAAGTAGGTCTGGGCCTGCCGCGCCATGTAGACGGTTATCAGCGTGGAGATGGGAACGGACACCAGGGCGATGGCCGCCAGCAGCGGCGAGATCCACAGCATCATCGCCAGTGAGCCGCACAGCATCAGGACGGACATGATCAGCTGCGTAAGCAGCTGGTTGAGCGCCTGGGAGATGTTGTCGACGTCGTTGGTGGCCCGGCTGAGGACTTCGCCCCGGGCCCGCTCGTGGAAGTGCGACGACGGCAAACGGTGCAGTTTGTTCTCGACGGCGGCGCGGAGGCCGAAGACCAGACGCTGCACCGCCTGGGCGGTCAGGGCTCCCTGGACCCAGTTGAAGACGGAAGTGCCGACGTACATCAGCGAGACCACACCGAGCAGCATGGCTAGTTTGCCGGCGTCGAACCTGCCGTGCATGAAACCGTCGACGACGACGTCGGTGGCGTCACCGAGGAGCTTGGGAGCGGCCACGTTGAGGGCGGCGAACCCGCAGGTTGCTGCGACGGCCAGGGCCATCCTGCCCTTGGACGGACGCAGCAGGCCCAGCAGGCGTCTGGCCGCCGGCAGGAAGCTGCCGGTGGTGCGTTTGGCTGCGTGCGTGCCCTTCATCACGGTTCGCCGCTCACGGCTGCTCGTCCAGGGCCAGCTGGGATTCGGCGATCTCCCGGTAGGTGGGAGACGACCGCAGCAGTTCGGCATGGGTTCCCTGCGCCACCAGCGTGCCTTCCTCCAGCACCAGGATCCGGTCCGCATCCATGATGGTGGGAATGCGTTCGGCCACCATCAGCACGGTGGCTGCCTCCAGCGCTGGCGTCAGCGCCTGCCGGACTGCAGCCTCGGTGGCGTAGTCCAGGGCAGAAAAACTGTCGTCGAAGAGGTACAGGTCCGCGGCACGGAGCATGGCGCGGGCGATGCAGAGGCGCTGCCGCTGCCCGCCGGAAAGCCCGGCGCCGCCCTGGGCGACGGCCGCCTGCAGCCCGTCCGGGAGCTTGCGGACGAAGTCCTCGGCCTGCGCCAGCTGCAGGGCCCGCCACAGTTCGTCCTCGGTAGCTTCCGGCGCTCCCATCCGCAGATTGCCCGCAACCGTTCCGGAGAACAGGTAGGAGTGCTGCGGCACCACGGAAATCCGCCGCCTCAGCCGCTCGGCGGGCAGGCCGCGGACGTCGGCTCCGCCGAGCCGGACCTCACCGGAGGTGGCGTTCAGAAACCGCGGCAGGAGATTCAGCAGCGTGGTCTTGCCGCTGCCGGTGGCCCCGATGATGGCCGTGGTGGTGCCGGGACGGGCAGAAAACGAGATGTCCGCCAGGACCGGGGACTCCGCCCCCGGGTAGGCGAACCAAACATGGCTGAACTCCACTCCCCCGCCGTCGCGGGTCTCAGAAGCAGCGGTTGCAGGCCGTATCCTCACCGGCGCCGTCCCGGCCTGGCGCGCTCCGGCAGGCCCTGCTGCAGCAGGTCCAGCCACCGCCGGGGTCACATCCAGCACGTCCTGGATCCGTTCCGCGCAGACGGCCGCGCGAGGTGCGGTGCTGAATACGTACATGGCCATCATGATGGCCAGCAGGATCTGCAGGATATAGGCGATGAAGGCGGTCAGGGCGCCCACCTCCATGGCACCGCTGCTGATCAGGTGCCCGCCGAACCAGACCACAGCCACGGAGGAGAGGTTCACCACGATCATGATCATCGGCAGCATGCCGGCCACCAGGAGCGCAGACTGGAGGTTGTTTCGGGTGAGCAGCCGGTTGGCTTCCGCGAAACGGGCAACCTCGTGCTTCTGCCGGACGAAGCCGCGGATAACGTTGGCGCCGATGATCTGCTCGCGGAGGATCCGGGTGATGCCGTCGATGAGCGCCTGCCCCTGCCGGTAGAGCGGAATGAGGCGCCGCACGATCAGGTACATGATGAGGACCAGCACCGGGACGATGACGATCACGACGGAGGACAGGACCGCATTCTGCTGGACGGCCAGGATGATTCCGCCGATGCCCATGACGGGCGCCGCCGCAAGCATGGTGAAGACCAGGACGGCAAAGGTCTGGATTTGCTGGACGTCGTTTGTGGCCCGGGTGACGAGGCTGGGGGTGCCGAAGCTGCCGATTTCCTGCGACGACATCGCCTGCACCTGGTCGAACAGCTCGCGCCGCAGCCGGTGGCCGATCTTCATGGCGACACCGGCGCCGAGGTACCCGGCGCCCAGGGCGGCTGCGGCCTGCACTGCCGTGATGATCAGCATCCAACCGCCAAGCCCCAGGATCACTCCGGGCTGATTGGCCAGGATGCCGTCGTCGATGATGCTGGCATTCAGGGTGGGCAGCAGCAGGTTTCCCGCCGTCTGCAGAACCTGCAGCACGATGATCGCCCAGACCTCGGCCCGGTGCTCGCCGAGGAGGCGGAGCATTAAGCGAATCAGCACGGCGCCTCCTCCATTGCCAAGGCGTACGGGAGCCCGTGCAGGCCCCCAATAGCCGCTTGGCCATTGTAAGCCAGATCACACGGGACGCGCGGGACATTGCCCTCGCGGCGGGTGCAGCGGCCCTAAAGCTTGCGTGCCACCGCGAAGATCCTGCGGAACGGGTAGACCGTCCCGTGCGCCGTAGCCGGATAGGCCTCGGTCAGCCGGGCGCCGTATTCGGCCTCGAATTCGGCGGCGTCCTCCGACGCCAGCGCCGCCAGCACCGGCCGCAGGCCGGTGCCGCGCACCCAGTCCAGCACCGGGTTGTCTCCGGAAAGCACCTGCTGGTAGGTGGTTTCCCACGCATCCGCCGCGCACCCGGCGTCGAGCATGATCTCCAGGTACCGTGCAGGCGCGGCAACCGCCTCGTCGTGCCGCAGCACGCCGGCGAGCTTGCCGGCCCACCTGGGCGACTCGGCGACGTCGCGCATCAGCGTGTGGGACGCGGAAGTGAAGTTGCCCGGCACCTGGAGCGCGAACCACGCGCCCGGCTTCAGCGCCGCCAGCCAGCCGGCCAGCAGTTCGGGGTGCCCCGGGACCCACTGCAGCGCCGCGTTGGTCACCACCACATCGGTGTCCGGAGACGGCTGCCAGGAGGCGATGTCACCGAGGCTGAACTCCAGCCCCGGCGCGGACTGCCGGTGCTGTTCGGCGGTGGCCAGCATCTCGGCGGAGGAGTCCAGGCCCACCACCCGCGCGTCAGGCCAGCGCGCCGCGAGCGTGGCGGTCAGGTTGCCGGGGCCGCAGCCCAGGTCCACCACCTCCCGCGGGGCGTCGGCGAGGACGCGGCCGGTCAGGTCAAAAAACGGACGCTGCCTGTAGTCGCCGAACTGGACGTATCTGGCGGGATCCCACACATGGCCTCCGGTTGCCTGTTGACGGTTTGTGCTGGCAGAGCGAGCCTAGCGCCGGGCCGGCCTGAAAACGTTGCGGGACGCGCTGGCACTAAGCTGGAAGGCAATGAAACTCGTTGAACAGCTCCCCGCCCCGTCCGCACGGATCGCCACCGGAACCGGCGCGGACCCGGACACGCTGTACGAGCGCTTCGTGGAGTGGACCGAAAGCCGTGGCCTGCAGCTTTACCCGGCCCAGGACGAGGCCATCATGGAACTGGCTTCCGGCGCCAACGTGATCCTCGCGACGCCCACCGGATCCGGCAAATCCCTCGTTGCCATCGCGGCGCACTTCCAGGCGATGGCCCGCGGCGAGCGTAGCTACTACACCGCGCCCATCAAGGCCCTGGTGTCCGAAAAGTTCTTTGCCCTCTGCGAGATCTTCGGTGCGGAAAATGTCGGCATGATCACCGGTGACTCCGGGGTGAACCAGGACGCGCCGATCATCTGCTGCACCGCGGAGATCCTGGCCAACACCGCCCTCCGCGAAGGCTCCGCTGCCGAGCTGGGGTCCGTCATCATGGATGAGTTCCATTTCTACTCCGACCCGCAGCGCGGCTGGGCGTGGCAGGTTCCGCTGCTGGAACTTCCGCAGGCACAGTTCCTCCTGATGTCCGCCACGCTGGGCGACGTCAGCCGCTTCGAAGCCGGAATGACCGAACTCACGGGACGGCCCACCACCACCGTCAGCTCGGCCGAACGCCCGATTCCGCTGCACTACTACTACCGCGAGACGCCGGTCCACGAGACCCTCGAAGAGCTGCTGGGCACCAGGGAGGTGCCGGTCTACGTGGTGCATTTCAGCCAGGCGGAAGCGATCGAGCGTGCCCAGACGCTCATGAGCATCAACGTGTGCACGCGCGAAGAGAAGGACAAAATCGCCGAGCTGATCGCGAACTTCCGCTTTGCTGCGGGCTTCGGCAAGACGCTGAACCGGCTGGTCCGGCACGGCATCGGCGTCCACCACGCGGGCATGCTGCCCAAATACCGACGGCTCGTGGAACAGCTGGCCCAAGCCGGCCTGCTCAAGGTCATCTGCGGCACGGACACGCTGGGCGTGGGAATCAACGTGCCCATCCGCACCGTCGTGCTCACCGCACTGAGCAAGTACGACGGCGTACGCACCCGGCTGCTCAACTCCCGTGAGTTCCACCAGATTGCCGGGCGGGCCGGCCGGGCCGGGTACGACACCGCCGGAACCGTGGTGGTGCAGGCGCCCGAACACGTGGTGGAGAACGTTAAGGCGATGGCCAAGGCCACCGCCAAGTTCGGCGACGACCAGCGGAAGCTGCGCCAGGTGGTGAAGAAAAAGCCGCCGGAGGGCTTCGTGTCCTGGGGTGAGCCCACGTACAACCGCCTGGTGGAATCCGTGCCGGAGCCGCTGAGCTCCAGCTTCACCGTGACCCACGCGATGCTCATGAACCTGATGGAGCGTCCGGGCGACCCGTTCGCCGCGGCCCGGCGCCTCCTCACGGAGAACCACGAAAGCCGCCCTTCCCAGCTGCGGCTCATGAAGAAGGCGCTGGGGATCTACCGGGAGCTGCTCGCGGCCGAGGTCGTGGAACGCATCCCGGCGGCGGAGCAGGGGGCGGACGGCCGCACGGTGCGCCTGACGGTCCACCTGCAGCCGAACTTCGCCCTGAACCAGCCGCTGTCCCCGTTCGCCCTGGCCGCGCTGGACCTGATGGATCCGGAATCGCCGTCCTACGCCGCAGACGTGGTCTCCGTCATTGAGGCCACGCTGGAGAAGCCACGGCAGATCCTGTCTGCGCAGCAGAAGAAGGCGCGCGGCGAGGCCGTGGCCGCCATGAAGGCCGACGGCATCGAGTATGAGCAGCGGATGGCCATGCTTGACGAGGTCACTTATCCCCAGCCGCTCGCGGAAATCCTGGGCGAGGCGTTCGAGATGTACCGCAAGGCGGCGCCGTGGGTGGGCGACTTTGAACTGGCACCCAAGTCGGTGATCCGGGACATGTATGAGCGCGCGATGAACTTCGGTGAGTTTGTGCAGTTTTACGGGCTTGCCCGTTCTGAGGGCATCGTGCTGCGGTACCTGGCGGACGGCTTTAAGGCGCTCAGGCAGACGGTGCCGCAGGATGCGCTGCGGGAGGACCTCGAGGACCTGATCGCGTGGCTCGGCGAACTGGTCCGGCAGGTGGACTCCAGCCTGCTGGACGAGTGGGAGGAACTGACCTCCGGGGCCGCCCCGACGCCGCACGACGCGCCCCCTCCCCCGCCGCCGTCGCTCACGTCCAACATCCGGGCGTTCCGGGTCATGGTACGGAACGAGATGTTCCGGCGCGTCGAGCTTTTTGCCGACGAGGACGCCACAGCGCTGGGCGAACTCGACGGCGACGCCGGCTGGGATGCGGCCCGCTGGGAAGACGTCCTGGACGACTACTTCGACGAGCACGACGACATCGGCACCGGCCCTGACGCCCGCGGGCCCGGGCTGCTCATCATCACCGAGGAGCCCGGCGTCTGGAAAGTCCGGCAGATCTTCGACGACCCGGCCGGCAACCACGACTGGGGGATATCCGCGGAGGTGGATCTGGCCGCCTCGGACGAGACCGGCACGGCCGTGGTCCGGGTGACCGGGGCGAACAGGCTGTAGCGGACAGGCCCGCGCGGAGCAGGCTGGGCCCAGCCGGGAGCCGTTAGCCGGCCTGGGCCTCGTCGTCGAGGGCGTCCTGGCGGCCGATGATTCCGGCGCCGACGACTCCGGCGCCCTCCTCGGCCAACAGTCCAGCGGCGTCGATGGCGCCGCCCAGGATCAGCGCGGTCAGGTCGGCCACGGCTTCCATATAGCTGCCGTGTTTGGGATTGTCCGCAAAGTCTTCGAGCCACTTCATGGCCACGCGCCCGACGAACTCCATAGTGCTTGTGTCATCGGCCATTGCGTTCTCCTAAGCTGAGGCTGGCTGACCTGTTCAGGCTATTTCGCCAATCTGAAACCTCCGTGTGAACGAGCAGTGTATTACCAAACAGCCGGGTCCGTAAACGGCTTTTGTGGGGCGTACCTCAGCAATTTCATGACCGTACTGGCCTGGACGGACGAGAACCGTTCTCCGGTGTCAGGATCGAGCCATGGCTCCGGGTCCTCCAAGGGCCCGGCAAGCTCCAGGACCGGCAGGGGCAGGGCGGGCGCCGTACCGTTCCCCGTGATCAACAGGTCAGGCCTGGTAGCGGGGTCGTAGTAGACCCGGCGCTTGCGATCGCGGGAAATTTCGTCGGGGCTGTGGCAGGTGTAGCCGGCCCAGTGGACAGGGTCGGCCTCTGTGTGAGGGCCTGCATGGGTGCTGGGGCCGGGCTGAATCTCCTGGCCGGATGGGATCCCGCGTCCGGGCGGGGCGGACTTTACGTACTCAACCCACCGGCCGGCGACCTCGACGTAGAGCAGGTCCCGCCCGCCGTCCGGGAAGTAGACGGTCACGCCCGCCTGCAGCCCTTCCGCTTGGGCCGCCAGCGGGCCTGTTCCCGGGCCGGCCTGCACCGCGGGCGGCATGCGGCCACCCGCCGTCGTCTCGTGCATCTGACTAACCACCGTCGGTACCGGTTCCTGAAGCTTGGCGGTGGCTGGGGTCAGCCGCGGGCGGGTTGCAGCGATTGGCGACGTCGCAGCCATGGGCCGGATGCGTCCGTCATCGTGACACCGTCCTCCGGTGCCGCTGGGAGCCGGCGTGTGACCTCCGGTGAGCATCGTCCCGCAAGGCTGCCACGGCGTCGTTCCGCCCGGTCGCCGTTGCCCGGTGGCGGGGATGCACGGATGCCACAGCGTCACGCCCGCCCTCTGCCCCCTCCCTGATTACGCCGGCCCTGTCCGCACCGGCCCTGTGCCGGGGCCCGCCGGCCAAGGCCGTCAATGGCACCGCGGTCCTCCGCAACCGGGTCACGTCACGGGCCGGGTTACCAACGAACACGGCATCCTCCGGAACTTCGGCGCCTTTCATCAGGAACGCGTCGGCGCCGACTGATGATCCGTTGCGCATTGTCACGCCGTAGTGGACGAACGCGCCCACACCCAGGAAGCACCGGTCACCCAGCACGATGTAGTCCGACTTGAAGGTTCCATCCTCCAGGGAGTGCCCCTGCATGATGGCACCCTCGTTCAGGGCGCAGTCGTCGCCGATGGTCACCAGTGTTTTCTCCGGGATGCCGGCCCCGGCGTCGTAGAGCCGCTTGCCGACCTTGACGCCCAGCAGCCGCCAGACCAGCGGTTTGAACGGGGTTCCGCCGAACCCTGCCGCGGTCATCAGTTTCCACAGCCGCTCATGGTGCCAGAAGTACCGGTCGTAGATGGAGCAGTACTGCGGTGTCAGAGGACGGAAACCCAAGACGGCATGCTCGATCAGCGCCGAAAACAGTACACGGAACAGCAGGAAGCCCACCATGGACAGCGCGACGGCCAGCACACCCAGGAGGCCGTGTGCAGAGGCAGCCACGGCGGTGCTGAGTGCTGCGGCAAACACCCAGAGCCAGTTCTCGGCCAGGAGCAGCACCATCGTGATGATGTTGTGCCGGTTTTTGGCCGGGAGGAGCCTGTTCTTGGCTTCCTCGGTCTTCAGCTCGTCGAACTCGGCGTCGCGCCGGACGGACCGGGGAATCTCGAACGCGGGCGAACCCAAAAGCCCGACGTCGGTCCGCACCGGTCCGTCGATCGGCACCATTACCTTCGTGGCCAGGAGGCAGTTCTCCCCCACGCGCGCGCCGATCGGAAACGTGATGTCGTTCCCCAGGAAGTTGCGGCCGGCCACCCGGACCCGGGAAACCCGGAACGACGTGCTGGAAAAGTCGGCGTTCATGATGTTGAGGCCGTCCGAGACCATGGTTCCGGTTCCCACGGTGCTCAGGAACGGGGATTCGTGGCCGACGGCGGGGCCGAAGTTCGATCCCGTCTGTTCCACTTTGCACAGATCGTAGCCCAGGGCCCGCAGGTAGTGCACGATGTAGGAGCTGTCGCCGAACAGGTTCAGATACAGCGAGGCATTGGAAATGCGCGAAATCATCCGCTGGATGGAAAAGTGCACCCCGTAGAGCGGGTAGACCTTGTCGGGCTTGAGGCAGAGATTGAGCAGGCGCGGAACGGTGAGGACGAAAACCATCCCGCCGATGACGCCGGCAAGAAACAGCACCATTGTGGCGGCCATGAACTGGAACAGGAAGTTCGCGTCGGTCAGATGGATGTTTTCCGGGTCCAGGTAGGTGGGCAGCAGATTGCCGAGCCCGGCGACGCCGACGGGGAGAACCACTACAAACCGGCTCGCCAGCTGGAACAGGCTGTAGATGACCCTTCGGCGGGTAGTGCAGTTCGCGGCGGGAACACGGCGGTAATTGGCCTTCGCCCGGACAGCGGGGGAACCGTGCCAGACCTCTCCGGCGGGCACAGCCATGGGCGTCTGCAGCGATGAGGCATGGCCCAGCTGCGCGTCGTCCCCCATCGAGGTCCAGATATCGAACATCGTGCTCTCCGAAACCAGGACGTTCCGGCCCAAGGTCACGCGGCCGGTCTCGATAACACCGGGGCGGGCCCGATAGCACAGGAAGAAGGAGTTCTTGTGGATGACGGTGTCGTCGCCCACGGTGAGCAGGTCCGGGCATGCCGGCACGGTCCGGGAGAAAATCACCACACCCTTGCCGATCTTTGCCCCGAGCAGGCGGAGGTACAGCACGTACAGCGGCGAGCCGGCGAACAGCACGAGGGGATTTGCCCGCGTCAGTGTTTTAACGGTCCAGAACCGGACGTAGTCCAGGCTCCAGATCCGGATTTGCCGCGGTTTCCAACGGCCGATCAGGACCCATTTGAGGATGACCGGGGTCAGTGAGAGCACCACGAACATGGCACCGGCCAGGCCGACGGAGCGCAGCCACGTGTCGAGGAAGCCTGTTCCCGTGGTGGACCAGCCGAACCCGATGACCAAAAGCCACGAGGCGTACATGATGTAGACGAGGAAGATGGCCAGCTGCATGACGCCGCACAGGACATACTCGAACGTGCCGGGGAGCGGAGGATCAGGTTCTGTCGCTGTTGGGTACCCCGGCTCCTGGGTCTCCGGGGTGCTTTCCGCCGCGGGTGCCGTGGCGTTGAGCACGCTGGCAAGCTGCCGGACTGTGGGGTTCTGGTAAACGTCCTGCATGGCCGGAGGCAGCAGATCGGTGTTGTTCCTGACCCGGGCACAGAAGTGCGCCATCAGCAGGGAGTTGGCACCCAGGTCGTTGAAGAAGTGTGCCTCCGTGGACACCCGGTCCTGCCCCAGGATCAGGCCCAGCTGCTCGGCCAGTGAGGCTTCTGCCGGCGTTTCCGGGGCGGTATATGTTCCGCTTGCGGCGAGGCTGATGCGTTCCGAGGGCTGCGGCAGCCGCTTCCGGTCAGCCTTGCCGCTGGCCATCGTCGGGATGGAGTCGAGCTGCTCGTAGTAGGCGGGCACCATGTAGCCGGGGAGCCTGGTGCGGAGCATCTGGTAAATGTCGTGTGCCGCGATGCTCCCGGCGTCGTGGCGCGGCGTGAAATAGGCCGCGAGTTCCACCAGCCCGGGCTCCGGTTCAAAAGTGTCGACTACGGCATGTGCGATTCCAGGGAACTGCAAAAGGAAGGACTCGATCTCCGCGAGTTCAATGCGGTACCCGCGGATCTTGACCTGGGTATCGATGCGGCCCAGGTACTCGATTTCGCCGTCCTTGTTGATCCTGCCCAGATCACCGGTGCGGTAGATCCTGCCCGATGGGTTGTTGCCGATGTTGAGGAAGTCCGGAACAAAGGCCTTCTCCGTCAGGTCCGGGCGGTTGATGTATCCGCGGGCCAGGCCGACGCCGGCAAGTCCGATCTCCCCTTGCTCTCCCTGCGGCAGCGAGCGGCCTTCGACGGGATCGAGGATGACGGCGGAGTAGGTGGGAAGCGGGACTCCCAGCGAGACAGGACTGTCCGGGTCCACCAGGGCCCACGTGGCTGTGACGGTCGCTTCGGTGGGGCCGTAGACATTCAGGAAGCGGCGCCCTGGGACATGCCAGCGGGTCACCAGGTCACGCGGGCATGCCTCACCTGAAACCAGCAGGAAACGCAGCTCGGGCAGGTCCTCGTCGATGGTGGCCAGCAGGGTGGGCACGCAGCACAGGGCGCTGATGCGCTTCGCAACGAGGTAAGCGGCAAGATCGGCTCCCAGCAGAGTGGACCCTGCGGGCTTCGGCACCAGGGTGGCTCCGGCGAGCCACGAAACCCAGATTTCCTCAACGGAGAAATCGAAGGCGATGGTCATCCCCTGATACACGCGGTCGGTGGGCTCGATCCCGTAGAGGGCAGAGGCCACCCGTACGAAGTTGCAGATGCTCGCGTGTTCGATCGCCACGCCTTTTGGCCTGCCCGTCGATCCTGACGTGTAAATAATGTAGGCGAGCTCATCCTTCGTTCCGCCCGGCAGGGTTTCTTCATTGAGGCGGCCAGGATCCTGGGCATCGACGTTGTCAGCGACGTCGTCCAGGCAGACCGTCAGCGCGGCCACTTCAGGCAGCAGGTCCCGCAGGTGGGAGAGGGAAAGGACAGCCGTCACGTCGGCGTCTTCGACAATGTACTTGAGCCGGTCCGGTGGGAAGCCCGGGTCCAGCGGCACATAGGCAGCGTGGATCTTCAGCACGCCAAGCATCGCGACGTAAGCGAAAGACGGCTGATCGAACAGCAGTGCTATCCGGTCCCCCGGCCGCGCACCGGAGTCGAGCAGGTAGCGTGCCAGCTGATTGGCCCGCCGGTCCAGCTCGGTGTAGGTCAGGACCGAGTCCTCGGCGTCAACCGCGAGCTGATCCGCGTGGCCCTGCTCCGCATACGCGTCACAGCGGTCTTCGAACAACTGGTTCAACCGTTCGCCCCTGCGCCACCGGACCACGTGGTCGGGAAAGGCCGACGTCAGGACCGGCCCTGCCCCGTTCTTGCCTGTTGTCAGGATTCCGCGAAGCTCGGCAGGGCGGAGGCCGGCGCGGCCCCGCGTTTTCACGTTTTTGGTCATTGTGCTGATTCCTTCATTGGAATTGATCCTCTGGAGCCCGGCCCTACGTTCGGCGTGTCAGCTTGGCCGGCGTGCTCCTTGAAGGGTGCTGATGGCTGGCGAGGCCGGGGCGCGGGCCGCGGGCGGCTGCGAGCCGCGTGCCCCCTGAGGTCTTAGCCGCGGCGGCGTCCGTGCTGAGGCCGAAGGCCGACCGGACTGCGCGGAGGGCACGCTCCAGCTGGTCGGCCCGGGTCAGTGCCCCGAGGCCGGTCTCTGAAATTTCGATGAGGTCCAAGTCCACCCGTGCCTTCGACAGCGCACTGAAAAATGTGGAGAAGACTGCGGGCGAGGATCGCATGCCGAGCCCGGACAGCATGACCTTGCCCGCGAGCCCGTTGTGCTGCAGCCCTTCGAAGCCGAGATCGGCCTGGTGGGTACGGAGCAGGGACAGGGCACCGGCAGCCTGGACGGCCGGCAGTGAAAATACGACGTCCGCACGCCGGGCCGTGCCCGGCTTCTTCTCGACGATTGACTGGACGCTGATCCCCCGCTGGGAAAGGCTGCGGAAGAGCGCCGAAATGCTGGCGGCGTCGTCGGGCAGCCCGGCAACCGTGATCTCAGCCAGTGCCTCGCAGCCGGTCACCTCGGTGATGACGGCCTGCTCGGGCGCTGGCCGTTGGAACGGGCTCCGGTCCAGGCCGGGCAGGATCAGGGTTCCCATCTCATCGGTAAACGACGACCTGACATGGATAGGAAGACCGAAGCGGCGGGCGTACTCAACGCTGCGCAGGTGCATGACCTTGCTGCCGCAGGCAGCAAATTCCAGCATTTCCTCGCTCGACAGGGCCGCGATCTTCCGCGCGGTCGGAACAATGCGGGGATCCGCGGTATAAACGCCGTCCACGTCTGTGTAGATCTCGCAGATGCCTGCCCCAAGGGCGGCGGCGAGTGCCACGGCTGTCAGGTCCGATCCGCCCCGGCCAAGCGTCGTCACCCGCCGGCCTTTCTGCGTCCTGCCCTGGAAGCCCGCCACAATCGGAACGGTGTCGTGGTCAAGGCAGGTCCGGATCCGTCCGGGCCGCACATCGGTAATGCGTGCCTTGCCGTGGACACTGTCTGTGATCAGCCCGGCCTGGCTGCCTGTGAAGGTCCTGGCCGCCTGGCCACAGTCCACCAGGGCCATGGCCAGCAGTGATGACGAGACAGCCTCTCCCATGCTGAGCAGGGCATCCAGCGCACCTGGGTTCGGATTCTGGGAAACACCTGCGGCCAGGTCGCAGAGCTGGTCGGTGGTGTCGCCCATGGCGGAGACCACCGCGACCACCTGGTATCCCGCCTCACGCGTTTTGGCTATCCTGCGTGCGGCCCGGCAGATGCCTGCGGCGTCGGCCACAGACGAGCCGCCGAACTTCTGCACGATCAGTGAGCCCCTCGGAACTGTCGGACCGGTGTCCTCATAAAAGGAGTGGGTCCACTCGTTCCAGAGCGGCCCCCTGGCTGTGGGGTGAAGCACACTTGTAGGCGGTGCAGATCCGATGGACCCGTCATCAGCCGGCTGTTCAAATGGCATGCTCATTGGATTTCCCGCGATCCTTACGTCGTCGTACGGCGGTTTTCCTGTTCAGGCGCAATCTGATGACCCTGGCGCTGGGTCAGGCCACAGTTTTCAGAACCGTCCTGCGGCCGGTACCGGTGACAGATTCGGCAGCGCCGGCGAGGATCGCCAGTCCACGGCCCAGGTCCTCAGCGCTGATGGTCAATGCCGGCATGGTCTTGAGGACCTCATCTTCCGGGCCCGAGGTCTCCACCAGGAGGCCGCGGGCAAACGATTCGGCTGCGATCTTTCCGGCCGTCTTGGCATCGGTGTAGTGGATTCCCGCCAGCAGGCCCCGTCCCCGGACGGTGGCACCGTCGGCCGCATCCGCGATCCGTGCCAGTCCGGCGTGCAACTGGTCTGCACGGGCCGCGATCCTGGCCTCGAAATGCCTGTCCTGCCAGAAGTGTTCCAGCGCTGCAGTGCCCGTGACAAATGCCAGGTTGTGCCCGCGGAAGGTTCCGTTGTGCTCCCCCGGTTTCCAGATATCCAGTTCGCGTTTGAACAGGGTGAGGGCAAGCGGCAGCCCGAAACCTGAAATGGATTTGGAGATACACACGATGTCCGGGACGATGCCTGATTCCTCGAAGCTGAAGAAGGTCCCCGTCCGCCCGCAGCCTGCCTGAACGTCGTCCACGATGAGCAGGATTCCGTGCTGTTGGCAGATGTCTGAAAGCTCCCGGAGCCAGGCAGCCCGAGCCGCCCTCAGGCCGCCCTCGCCCTGAACGGTTTCAACAATGATCGCGGCCGGCTTTTCCAGACCCGAACCACGGTCGTCCAGGGCCATCCGGAGCCATTGGAAGTCGGGCGCACCGCCGTCGAGGAAACCGTCGTACGGGATGCTGGATGCGTTGGTCAGGGGGACACCCGCGCCGTGCCGCTTCATGGAGTTGCCGGTCACGGCGAGCGAACCGAGGGTCATCCCGTGAAATGCGTTCGTGAAGCCGAGGACGTGGGGACGCCCCGTCACCTTTCTGGCCAGCTTCAGCGCGGCCTCAACGCAGTTTGTCCCGGTTGGCCCGGGAAACATCACCTTGTAGTCAAGATCCCGCGGCTTCAGGATCAACTCGTAAAAAGTCTCCAGGAACCGCCGCTTCGCTGCGGTTTTCATATCAAGGGAGTGGACCACCGCGCCGGAAAGCAAGTACTCCACCAGCGGACGGAGAAGCGCCGGGTGGTTGTGCCCATAATTCAGGGCGCCCGCACCGGCAAAGAAGTCCACGTACTCGCGGCCATCCTCGCTGTAGATCATGCTGCCGGCCGCGCGCTCGAAAACGGTGTTCCAGTTACGGCAATAGCAACGGACTTCGGATTCCAGGGATTCAAAAATATCCATCATTGGGGGGGTATCCTGCCAGCTGGTGTGTGAAGGGTGGCGGACATCGGCGTCCAGACCCAGTTCACTTTTCAAGAAAAGCCGCGCAGAGCGGCACATGTGAATACTGCGGCCACCGCTATTTCCCCAGCAGCGAATACCTGGATTTCCCCACCGCGAGTACTCCGAAATGCAGTTGAGGCTTCAAACCTGCTGCTTCGACAGTAGGCAGATTCCGTGGCCCACCGCAACCACTCTGAGTACCTGCATCCCGGGCACTGTTAGTACCTACTTACTCGCACGCGCGGCTATTTGTACGGGCCCTACCTGACTCTTGTCAAAGCCCTTCCGGGCGCCCCGCAGCAGGCGGTAGCTTTCAGTTATGGACGCGTTACGCTCGATGCGTAGACCGCGAAAGACCACAGCAGGAGCCCTGTTTGCTGTGGTCGTTGTGTTGTTGACAGCGTGTTCGTCGCCTGCAGGACAGGGCCCGGCCCAGGCGCCGCCGGCTGTAACCGTTCCGGCGGAAGAGTCGTCGCAGTCAGCCCGACCGGTGCCCACGGTGCCGAAGGCCGCCACACCCGCGCCAAAGGCCAAAGCCAGCCAGGTACTTGCAGCTTTCACCGGCAGGAACCTGACGAGGCACCTTGTGGCGCTGCAGAAGGCCGCGGACGACACCGGAGGAAACCGTGCGTCGGGCACCGCTGGCTACGAGGCCTCTGCCCGGTACGTTGAGGAGCAGCTGCGCGCCGCGGGTTACAAGCCCGTCCGGCAGGTCTTCACCTACCGCGACGACGATGTTGAGGTGGAGACCTTCAACATCCTCGCGGACACTGCGGGTGATCCGGCCCATACCATCGTGGTGGGCGGCCATCTTGACTCCGTACGCCGCGGACCCGGGATCAACGACAACGGAAGCGGCGTGGCCGCCATCATCGAAACGGCCCGCTGGATGGCGGAAACCGGAGTCCGGCCAAAGAACAGGGTGCGCTACGCTTTCTGGGGCGCCGAAGAGGTTGATCTGCTGGGTTCCAAGCACTACGTGGACTCCCTGAGCAGCAGCGAACTCTCCCAGACCATGCTGAACCTGAACCTGGACATGGTGGCCTCGCCCAACGGCGGACGGTTCGTCCACGACGGAGACGGGTCCACCTTCGGGCATGCCGGTCCCACCGGATCGGACGGGATCGAGCGTACCTTCCTGGACTACTTCTCGCAGAACGGACTGACCGCCGAGCCCACGGTGTTTGACGGCGGCTCCGACTACCAGCCCTTCCTGCGGGCCGGCATCCCCACCGGCGGCCTGTTCAGCGGCGATGTTGACCGGAAGACGGCAGACCAGGTCGAGGTATTCGGCGGGGTTGAGGACGACGATCTTGATCCCTGCTATCACAAGAGCTGCGACACCCTAACGAACATCGATCCGAAGCTGCTTAACGAAATGGCGGGTGCCCTGGGCTACGTCACTCTTGCCTACGCAATGACAACCCGCCCCGACTGAGTGCGGGACCCCGGCTGAGTGCGGGACCCCGTCTTCAGGGCAGGGGCTGCGGGCTAGGTGCGGGGCTTCAGACGAACCGCCATTGCCGCAGTGAAGGAATCAGGCAGCCCCACAGAACCTGGATCCACGGCGTCGACCAGCCAACGATCACGGCCGCCAGTCTGGCCCCCCACCAGAGGCATACCCCGCACGACTGGCCCGGCCGGCGCCTGGAGAAAGTCAGGCAGCAGTGGAACTGAGCCCGCCACGTCCACGAGACCCGGGTCGATGACGGCCAGTGCCCTGCCCAGCGCCTTGAGGACTGCCTCCTTGCGTGTCCACAGGACTGTCTGGACACCTGGCCGGAGTCCGGGCTCCACCCTATGAAGGTGTTCCCGCTCGCGCTCGGAAAGGGCAACGGCGCCGAACCCGTCGAAGCCTGCCGCGGTACTGCTCTCCAGGTCCACACCGACTCCCAGTACCTGCTCATCGGTTGTTGCGGCCAGCAGGCACCAGTCCTCTGCCCGGCTCAGGCTTGCCAGTACGGTGGTCCCGGACGGACCGGCCTGATAGCGGGGAGTCCCGTGCACGTGGTCGTCCCGCGTGCACTCCCGGCAGATGTAGTCAGCCCGCAGTGCCCGGGCACCGACTCCGGCAGCGGCTGCGGCATGGCGGCGCAACGCAATGCGTCCGGCCAGGAACCTGTCCTGCTGCAGTTCGGTACGGAATGACGCCGCCCGCTGGCGTTCGGCGTCGTCCAAGGTAGCGGCCTGCCGAAGGTCCACGCCGGATAGCTGCACGGCGGCCAGGAGGATCCGGCCAGTATCTGGCTCGGCATGCCTTTCGATGCCCCCGCCGGGAGGGGGTCTGCCGGGTTGATAAGTCATTGGAATCAATAGCCTATACTTCTGTGGCACGCCGCCGCGCAGCCTTCCCGCGCGCTGCCGGCCTGATCCGGCAAGCCCGGACCCAGTAAGCTCGAACCCATGAGTGTAATACGCCCGGCAACACCCGCCGACGTTCCCGTCATCCTGCGGCTGATCCACGAACTGGCTGTCTACGAAAAGGAGCCGGACGCTGTCCGCAACACCCCCGAGATGCTCACCGAGGCGCTCTTCGGCAGCAACCCCCGCGTGTACGCCAACATGGCCGAGAACGAGGACGGCGAGGTGCGTGGCTTCGCACTCTGGTTCCTGAACTACTCCACGTGGGAGGGCGTGCACGGGATCTACCTGGAGGACCTCTACGTCACCCCGGAGGCACGCGGCGAGGGCCACGGAAAGGCGCTGTTGCAGCATCTGGCAGCGACCGCCGTCGAACGCGGTTACGCGCGCGTCGAATGGAGCGTCCTGGACTGGAACGAACCGTCCATCAACTTCTACCGGAAGCTCGGCGCGTTCCCGATGGAGGAATGGTCCACGTTCCGGCTGACCGGAACGGCGCTGGCCGAATTCGGCAGCCGCAGCGAGGTTGGTGTCCATGGCTGAGGCCGCGCTGGACACCACTGCTCGGAAGGACCCTGTCCATACAGTCCGTGCCCGCCACAAGTTCCGCGGCATGCGCACGGCAGAACACTACTTCACGGTGCCGCTGGACCATTTTGCCGGGGCTGGCGACGAGGACGCGGACGAGACCATCACGGTCTTCGCCCGGGAATACGTGTCCACCGACCACAGCGAGGCAGAGGCGGCCGAACTGCCGTGGCTCCTCTACCTGCAGGGCGGCCCCGGCGGCCGCGGCAACCGCTTCGCGTCGCTGGGCGGCTGGAGCAAGGCGGCCGCAAAGGACTTCCGCATCCTGATGCTGGACCAGCGGGGCACCGGCCTCTCCTCCCCCATTGACCGCAACACCCTGCCGCTGCGCGGTGACGCCGCGGCGCAAGCGAAGTACCTTGAGCATTTCCGGGCGGACTCGATCGTTGCCGACGCCGAGCTGATCCGCCAAGTGCTCGGTTCCGGTCCGTGGACTGTCTACGGGCAGAGCTATGGCGGCTTCTGTGCGCTCACGTACCTGTCGTTCGCGCCCGCCGGGCTGCGCGAGGTGCTGATCACCGGCGGGCTCGCCCCCCTGACCGGTTCCCCCGAGCGGGTCTACCGGGAGACGTTCAAGCGGGTCGCAGCCCGCAACGCCGAGTACTTCGGCTGGTACCCCGAGGACCGGGACGCCGTCAACCGGATCGCCGGTCACCTCCGCAGCACCGCGGAGTACCTTCCGGACGGCTCCCCGCTCACGGTGGAGCGGTTCCAAATGGTGGGATCCTACCTCGGCGGGAACACGCGGGTGGACAACCTGCACAACCTGCTGGAGGACGCCTTCGTGGAGACGCCGGGCGGTCCCCGGCTCTCCGACCCGTTCCTGGAGCAGGTCCGCAGCCTGGTTTCGCGCGCAGCCAACCCGCTGTATGCGCTGATGCATGAATCCATCTACGGCCAGGGTCCGGCGACGGGCTGGGCGGCCTGGCGGGTCCTTGAGGAGTTCCCCGAGTTCAGCCCGGACGCCGCCGAGATCCTTCTCACCGGCGAGATGGTCTACCCGTGGTACTTCGAGCAGGATCCCGCCCTCAGTCCGCTGAAGGACGTGGCGGAACTGCTGGCGGCCAAGGGCGACTGGAAGCCGCTGTACGACACGCACCAGCTGGCAGCCAACACCGTTCCGGCCGCCGCTGCCGTCTACCGCGATGATATCTATGTGGATCACGGGCTCTCCCTGGAGACCGCCGCCGCCGTCCGCAAGCTTAAGACCTGGGAGACCGGGGAGTTCCACCACGACGGCATTGCCGACGACGGCGAAGCCATCTTCGGGCGGCTGCTGGGCATGGTCCGCTCCGCCCGCTGAAGCCCGCGCGAACGGGCACTTATGCCGCGCGAACCGGCAGGTAATGCCCGCAAAACGGGGAGTTGTGGGCATTACCTGCCAGTTCGCGCTTCGTACGCGCCAGACAGATCCGAAAACAGACAAAGCAACCCCGGCCACACCAGGTGGCCAGGGTTGCTTTCTGCTGAGACAGGCCGGTGGAACCTAGTCGACGTCGCTCAGGCTCTTCCGGGCATCCTCCTCGAGGCGGGCGTCCAGCTTGGCCTTCTGTGCACCGGAGCTCACCAGGCTGGCGATGACGGCGATGATGATGGTGCCGATGATGACGGCCAGCGAGACGTACGTCGGGATTTCCGGTGCCCACTCGATGTGGTGGCCGCCGTTGATAAACGGCAGTTCGTTGACGTGCATGGCGTGCAGGACCAGCTTCACGCCGATGAAGGCGAGGATGATGGACAGTGCATGCTTCAGGTAGATGAGGCGGTTCATCAGGCCGCCGAGCAGGAAGTACAGCTGCCGCAGGCCCATCAAGGCGAAGATGTTGGCCGTGAAGACGATGAAGGCGCTCTGCGTGAGGCCGAAGATGGCGGGGATGGAATCGACGGCGAACAACAGGTCCGTCATGCCGATCGTGATGAAGACGATCACCATCGGGGTGAAGACCTTCCGGCCGTCCACGGTGGTCCGCAGCTTGCCGCCGTCGAACTTCTCGGACATCGGGATCACCTTGCGGAGCTTGCCGATGAGGGCGTTTTCCTTGTCCTCTTCATCCTCGCCCTCGTCCTGGGCCTGCTTCCAGGCCGTCCAGAGGAGGAAGGCGCCGAAGATGTAGAAGACCCAGCTGAACTGCTCGATCACGATGGCGCCGAGCATGATGAAGATGCCGCGCAGGATCAGCGCGATGATGATGCCCACCATCAGCACTTCCTGCTGGTACTTACGGGGCACGGAGAAGCGGGCCATGATGATGATGAAGACGAACAGGTTGTCGATGCTGAGGCTGTACTCAGTCACCCAGCCGGCCACGAACTGGCTGCCGTACTCGGGTCCCGTGAACGCGAACATGGCCCCGGCGAACACGAGGGCCAGTGCCACATAGAAGGCCACCCAGAGGCCGGCTTCCTTCATGGACGGTTCGTGCGGACGGCGCAATACCAGAAGCAGGTCCATGAGGAGGATGATGCCGAGGACGACGAACGAGCCGACCTCGAACCAGACGGGAAGTTCCACAAAAATGCCTTTCGCAGGGTACAGAAAACCGGTGTAAGTCTCTCCGGCGAACCTGTGCACTTTGTGCTGATGTGGCTGCCCGCTACGCCCGGCAGGGCATCTGTGCCCTGCGTGTTGACGTTCGTAGCGCTTGGGATACTCCCCTACGTGAGCTCAACTTTACCCTAGAGGCGCAGGTAATCGCGCCAAGTGACGCCCGCTGCGCCACATGACTCCCCCGGTTTTAGGCGGCGCACCCGCGCTAGGCGTGCCCCGCCGACTGCATCTGGCGCAGTTCCTTCTTCAACTCGGCAACCTCGTCGCGGATCCGGGCCGCGACTTCGAACTGCAGCTCGGCGGCCGCTCCGTGCATCTGCTCGGTCAGCTGCTCGATCAGCCCCACCAGGTCCTCGGCAGGCGCCGCGGCCAGCCCGTCGGCGCGGACCATGGCCGCGCCCTTCTTGGCCCCCTTGCCGGTCTTGGCCGCCGAGGAAATACCGCGCTTGCCCTTGCCGTAGTCGAAGCTGCCCAACAGTGCATCGGTATCGGCGTCTTCCTTGGCCAGCTGGTCCGTGATGTCGGCGATCTTCTTCCGCAGCGGTTGCGGGTCGATTCCGTTTTCGGTGTTGTAGGCCACCTGGATGGCGCGGCGCCGGTTGGTTTCATCGATTGCGTGCGCCATGGAGTCGGTGATCCGGTCCGCGTACATGTGGACTTGGCCCGAGACGTTGCGCGCGGCACGGCCGATGGTCTGGATCAGCGACGTGGAGGAACGCAGGAAGCCTTCCTTGTCCGCGTCGAGGATGCTCACCAGGGAGACCTCCGGGAGGTCAAGGCCTTCCCGGAGCAGGTTGATGCCTACCAGGACGTCAAACGTGCCCATCCGGAGTTCGCGAAGCAGCTCAACACGCCGCAGCGTGTCGACGTCGGAGTGCAGGTACTCCACCTTGACGCCATGGCCGAGCAGGTAGTCGGTGAGGTCCTCCGCCATCCGCTTGGTGAGCGTGGTGACCAGGACGCGTTCATTCTTGTCAGTGCGGGTCTTGATCTCACCCAGAAGATCGTCGATCTGCCCCTTAGTGGGCTTGACCACCACCTCGGGGTCGATCAGTCCGGTGGGCCGGATTATCTGCTGGACGAAGCCATCCGCCTTGCCGAGCTCGTATTTGCCGGGCGTGGCGGACAAGTAGACGGTCTGGCCGGTGCGCTCCAGGAACTCGTCCCATTTCAACGGACGGTTATCCATGGCGGACGGCAGCCGGAAGCCGAAGTCCACAAGGTTCCGCTTGCGGGACATGTCACCCTCGTACATAGCCCCGATCTGCGGGACGGTGACGTGGGATTCATCGATCACCAGCAGGAAGTCGTCAGGGAAATAGTCAAGGAGGCAGTGCGGAGCCGTTCCGGGGTCACGGCCATCAATGTGTACTGAGTAATTCTCGATGCCGTTGCAGAAGCCCATCTGCTGCATCATCTCGAGGTCGTAGGTGGTGCGCATCCGCAGCCGCTGGGCTTCCACGAGCTTGTTCTGGCTTTCCAGGACCTTCAGCCGGTCGGCAAGTTCGTCTTCGATCCGCTTAATGGCACGCGCCATCCTCTCGGGTCCGGCCACATAGTGCGAAGCTGGGAACACATACATTTCCTCTTCGTCCCGGATCACTTCGCCGGTCAGCGGATGCAGGGTATGGATGTTCTCAATCTCATCCCCGAAAAACTCGATCCGGATGGCCAGTTCCTCATACATGGGAATGATTTCCACGGTGTCGCCGCGGACCCGGAACGTGCCGCGGTGGAAATCCATGTCGTTGCGGACGTACTGCATGGACACGAATTTGCGCAGCAGGTCATCGCGGTTCATCTCATCACCCTTGCGGAGGGTGACCATGCCGGCGATGTACTCTTCCGGCGTGCCCAGGCCGTAGATGCAGGACACGGTGGCCACCACGATGACGTCGCGGCGCGTGAGGAGCGCGTTGGTGGCGGAGTGCCGGAGCCGCTCCACTTCCTCATTGATGGAGGAGTCCTTCTCGATGAACGTGTCCGTCTGCGCGACGTACGCTTCAGGCTGGTAGTAGTCGTAGTACGAGACGAAGTACTCCACCGCATTGTTCGGCAGCAATTCACGGAACTCGTTGGCCAGTTGCGCCGCGAGGGTCTTGTTCTGCACCATCACCAGCGTGGGCCGCTGGACCTGCTCGATCAGCCAGGCGGTGGTGGCGCTCTTGCCGGTACCCGTGGCGCCGAGCAGGACCACGTCCTTTTCACCGTTCTTGATGCGTTCGGTGAGTTCGGCGATGGCCGCCGGCTGGTCACCTGCCGGCTTGAATTCGCTGATGACCTCAAAGGGCGCTACGACGCGGTTGATCTCCTGCGCAAGACTCATGCGTCTAATCTACCGCTGGCCACTGACAGGAACCTCTGATTCAGCTTTGGGCTGTACCGTCACCGTTGGCAGGCGTCGGCGGAGGTGGAAACGTACGACGGCGGCTGCCAGCCGCTGCTTTCGGCCCACCGTTCCATGCGGGGAACCGCCACCTCGCTGAACCAGGCTTCCTTACCCTCGGCGTAGCCTGCGGTGGAGTCGTCCGCAGCATGCAGGGCGGCCACACGCCGCTTCTCGGCGGCGTACTCCGACCGGGCGGCCGGATCGGCGCGGAGCCAGTCGCGGAAGCAGAGCGCAAAACGCCAACCCGGCGAGCCAGCCACCCGGACATGCAGATTCACCGGGCGTGCGGGATCGGCGTTGCCGTGCAGGCGCTTGGACCAGGCAGCGGGGCCGGGGCGCCCATGCGGGCTGTCCAACAGTATCCCGGGCCAGAGCGGGAACCCCGCGGCACCCAGCAGGGGCGCAATCCGGTCAGCTGTCGCGAGGTCGGCAACCGCGAGCTGCAGGTCAATGACGTCCTTCGCCTCCAGGCCGGGAACCGCCGTCGACCCGATGTGATCCACGGCCAGCACATCCTCCGGAGCGGCGGCCTTCAGCCGTTCGGCCAGGCCGGCAGCCTGGCGCGGCCAGTCGGAATCCGGGGCGGCGAGGACGGGCGCGCCGCTGCGGGCGGCCACGGCGCCCTGGCTGATATTCCGCGCGAAGGGTACGAGCCGTTCGTCCCACAGCCGGTCCACCGCGGCCAGCAGCTCTTCGCGCGTGCCGGTGTTGGTGAGGACCACGTCCGCTGCGGCGAGCCGGTCCTGCCTGGATGCCTGCGCGGCCATCCGTGAGCGGGCGTCCGCTTCCGTCATGCCACGGTCCCCGGTCATGCGCTGCAGCCGGACGTCCTCGGGCGCATCCACCACCAGCACAAGGTGGAAATTCGTCTGCTGTCCGGTTTCCACCAGGAGCGGGATGTCCTGCACCACCACGGCCTCCGCCGGTGCGGCCGCGATCACCGCCGCGGCGCGTTCGCGGACCAGCGGATGGATGATGCCATTGAGCTCCGCCCGCCGTTCGGGATGCTGGAACACGATGGCCCCGAGCCGTGGCCGGTCGAGCCGCCCCTCGCCGTCGAGGATCTCCGGGCCGAAAGCGTCCACGACCGCGGCCAAGCCCGGAGTGCCCGGTTCCACCACTTCCCGGGCGATCGCGTCGGCGTCGACGAGCACCGCCCCCAGCTCCGCCAGGCGTGTTGCCACCAGCGACTTCCCCGAGGCGATGCCGCCCGTCAACCCAATCTTCAGCACTCCCCAAGACTAATCCCCGCTGCCTCCCCAATCTCGCAAGCTCGCTTGGGGCCCCTCGGCAGCGTGGGCCCATGTCCTAGACTTGGGCGGTGCAAGAGCAAGACAGCAGGGCATCCGCGTACACCACGCTTGCCCCCGGGGGCGGCTTCCGCCACGAGATCGAGATCAAGCGCTCCCGGTTCATCACCGTGCTGCGCCGCGCGGCCACCGAAGAGGAGGCCCGCGCCCTGGTGTCCGAACTGCGCCGCGAGTTCCATGACGCCCGGCACCACTGCTCCGCCTTTGTGCTGGGGCCGGACCGGGACATCCAGCGTTCCAGCGACGACGGTGAACCGTCCGGCACCGCCGGGATCCCCATGCTGGAAGCCCTTCTCCGACGGGAAACCGCGCCCGGGGTGACGGACCTCAGCGACGTGAGTGCCGTCGTCGTGCGCTACTTTGGCGGGATCCTGCTGGGCGCCGGCGGACTGGTGCGCGCCTACTCTGATTCAATCTCGACGGCGCTGGAGCTGGCTCGGATGGTGCAGCGCCGGCGGCTGCGCATCTGTGCGGTGCGGGTACCGCACGCCGCGGCCGGGCGCCTGGAGAACGACCTTCGGAGCGCAGGCTATGCGATGGCCGGGACTGGCTACGAGGCCCAGTCCACGGTGCTGCGCCTGGCCCTGCCGGATGCGGCTGATGACCTGGCGGCGGCCGCGGACCGGCTGGCTGCAATGACCGCCGGGAGCGCGGCCCTCCAGCGCGAGGGCACGGAATGGATCGACATCCCGCGCTGACCTCCGGCAACAATAATCAGCTTGCTTATGACTTTCGGCTTTCCTAGGGTTGGACCTGTAAGGCATCACACGGAAAAGGAGGACGCATGTCAGAGCACGACATCACCGGTAAGAGGGTCGCCTTCCTGCTGACGGACGGCGTGGAGCAGGTTGAACTGACCAGCCCGTGGGACGCGGTCAAGAACGCCGGCGGCGAACCGGTCCTGGTGGCACCCAAGAGCGGCAAGCTCCAGGGTTTCAAGGGCGTGGAGAAGGGTGACACCTTCGACGTCGACCTGGTCCTGAAGGACGCCAACGCCTCGGACTTCCACGCCCTGGTGATTCCGGGCGGCGTGGTGAACGCCGACCACCTCAGGGTGGACAAGGACGCGCAGGCGTTTGCCCGCAGCTTCTTCGAACAGCACAAGCCGGTGGCGGCCATCTGCCACGGCCCGTGGCTACTGATCGATGCGGGCGTCGTCAAGGGCCGGAACCTCACCAGCTACCACACGCTGGCCACCGACCTTCGGAATGCCGGCGCCAACTGGAGCGACCAGGAAGTCGTGGTGGACCAGGGGTTCGTGACCAGCAGGAAGCCGGACGACCTCCCCGCATTCAACGACAAGGTGCTGGAGGAGATTGCCGAGGGCGAGCACGCCGGGCAGACCGCCTGACACCTCTACTCAACCGGCACAGCAAAGTGCCGGGGACTGAAAAGGTGGCCGCCCCCTTCCGGGGACGGCCACCTTTTTACTGCTGTACAGCTCTACTGGCTCTCAGCCAGTTCCGGGCAATTAGTTGCCGGTCAGCTTCTCGCGCAGAGCGGCAAGAGCCTCGTCCGAAGCAAGCGTGCCTGCGCCGGAATCGGTGGCAGCCGGCTCGGACGAGTAGCTGGTGGTGCCGGAGTCGCTCTCGCCGGACGTCGCAGCAGCGGCGTCGTCGGCAGCGTGCTGGGCAACCTGCTTCTTGTGTGCTTCCCAGCGGGTCTGGGCGTCAGCGTACTGCTGCTCCCAGGCTGCGCGCTGTGCCTCGTAGCCTTCAAGCCACTCGTTGGACTCGGGGTCGAAGCCCTCCGGGTACTTGTAGTTGCCCTCTTCGTCGTACTCTGCGGCCATGCCGTACAGAGCGGGATCGAACTCGGTGCTGTCGGCGTCAACGCCCTCGTTCGCCTGCTTGAGGGAGAGGGAGATGCGGCGGCGCTCGAGGTCGATGTCGATGACCTTGACGAACAGTTCGTCGCCAACGGAGACAACCTGCTCGGCCAGCTCAACGTGGCGGACAGCCAGCTCGGAGATGTGCACGAGGCCTTCGATGCCGTCTTCGACGCGAACGAACGCACCGAACGGAACGAGCTTGGTGACCTTACCCGGAACAACCTGGCCGAGGGCGTGGGTGCGGGCGAAGGTCTGCCACGGGTCTTCCTGGGTAGCCTTGAGCGACAGGGAGACACGCTCGCGGTCCAGATCCACTTCGAGGACCTCGACGGTGACTTCCTGGCCAACCTCGACAACCTCGGACGGGTGGTCGATGTGCTTCCAGGACAGCTCGGAAACGTGAACCAGGCCGTCTACGCCGCCCAGGTCCACGAAGGCACCGAAGTTGACGATGGAGGAAACGACGCCGGGACGGACCTGGCCCTTTTCCAGCTTGTTGAGGAAGGTGGAGCGGACCTCGGACTGGGTCTGCTCGAGCCATGCACGGCGGGACAGCACAACGTTGTTGCGGTTCTTGTCCAGCTCGATGATCTTGGCTTCGATCTGCTGACCGATGTACGGAGCCAGGTCGCGCACACGGCGCATCTCGACGAGGGATGCGGGCAGGAAGCCGCGCAGACCGATGTCGAGGATAAGACCACCCTTGACAACCTCGATGACGGTACCGGTGACAACACCGTCTTCTTCCTTGACCTTCTCGATGTCGCCCCAGGCACGCTCGTACTGAGCGCGCTTCTTGGAGAGGATCAGACGGCCTTCTTTGTCTTCCTTGGTGAGCACCAGGGCTTCGACCTGATCGCCAACGGAGACGACGTCTCCGGGGTCAACATCGTGCTTGATGGAAAGCTCGCGGGAGGGAATGACACCTTCGGTCTTGTAACCGATGTCGAGCAGAACTTCGTCGCGGTCGACCTTGACGACGGTACCTTCGACGAGGTCTCCGTCGTTGAAGTACTTGATGGTCGCGTCGACAGCTGCGAGGAAGTCCTCAGCGGTACCGATGTCGTTGATCGCGACTACGGGGGTACCGGGCTTCTCGGTGGAGGTGATGGTCATGTAGTAGGGGCTCCGTTGTGGATAGTTAGTCGGTCAGGCAAACCGCCGCGCCTGCGTTATGGAACGCAGGCGCAGGTGTGGGCACTCCGCAACGAAGTGCCTGGTCATCCTGATTTTGTGGATTGAAGAAAAAAACATGCACGTAGTACACGCCCGTTTATTCTAGTGGCAAGCGCCAACCGGGGTCAAAGCGCTAGAAATGCGTCAGGCAGTGTGGTGCCCGTTCGACGGCGAACATCCGGGCGGCCCGGAACGCGGCGCCCGGCGTGCACTCAGCGATACGCCCGGACCCTGCCAGCGTCACGGGGTTGACGCCGCCGAGGTAGATGGCGGACAGCGCCGCAACACCGAGTTCGAGGTCGGGAGTCGCGGAATCCGGCGTGCCGCCCGCCGCGGCTGTGACGACGGCGGTGCCACCGTCGACGTCCAAGGTGAAGGTGCCGCCGGTCAGGCCAAGGGGGTCGGCGACTTTCAGCACGAGCCGCCCGTCGGCCGGGTAGTGCCGGGCCTCGAGTGCCTGCTTCACGTCAAGGATCCGCAGCCAGAGCATGTCCCGGGCGGCCGAGGACTCCACGCAGCGCGCGTCCTCGAGGGCCCACCGCAGCGGATCATCCACCGGTGCTTCCTCCCAGGTGACGCGTTCCACGAGGTCGATGGCGGCCAGGTACTGCCACAGCTCGAGGTACGCCGCCCCGCTGGCCGCCACCAGGTCCACGACCTCCATGGTGTACGGGGCGCTGGACCAGCCGGCGAACCTGTACGAGACGTAACCGTCCACGTCGCCGCCGGGCCCGTAATGCAGCGCCACCTTGACCTTCGGGTCCTCGCCGCCGTCGCGGCTGACGGAACCGGAGGCGAACTGCCGGTAGAACTCATGCCGGCCGACCGATCCGGGCGTGCTGCGGTGCACCCGGTCGAAGATTTCCGGAGCCAGTTCCAGCAGCACCTTGGGGTCGGCAACCTCCACGCTGCCCTCGCGGGCGTGGTTGAGCAGAAAACGTCCGGTGGTGTCCACCTTCACGGCCTGCTCGGACGTTGCCACGCCGAACCCGAACCGGCCGTAGATCGAGGCCTCGGAGGCGGTGAGGGCTGCCATGGCGAGGCCCTCCGCCTTGGCCAGAGCGAGGTCCTCCCCCATCATGCGGCGCAGGAGCCCGCGGCGCCGGTGCGAGGTCCGGACGGTCACGGCGGTCACCAGCCGGGTATCCAGCAGCCGGCCAAATCCGATGTTCAAAGTCTTGGTCATGGTCCCGAAGGTGGCCACGGGAACACCGGCGCCGAGTGAATGCTCGGCAACAGTCCCAGTCTGGTAAACACCGGTCATGATGCGCCCGTCGGTGCGCTGCAGCTCGATGCTCTTGTCCACGCGCTCGTCGCTGCGCCGGGCTTCGTGGAAGCCGAAGGCTACCGCTCGCATCCACGCAACCGAGTCCGCGTAGGCAGGATCGTCCTTGGCCGCCGCTTGGAACCGGCGGATTTCATAGTCCACGCTCAGATTCGACACAACCCCGAGCCTAGCCAATGGACCCGCCGGCCCGCCACAGGCACGCTGAAGTGACTGTGGCGGCGGCCGAACCCCGGGCGGCTCAACCCGGTGAGGCTAGTGGCCTGCGTCGTACCAGCTGGTGCCCACGCCGATCTGCACCTCCAGCGGAACGGTGAGTTCCGCCGCGGCAGCCATCTGCTCCGTGACGAGCTTTTCAACGGCCTCACGTTCGCCCCTGGCAACTTCCAGGACGAGTTCGTCGTGGACCTGAAGGAGCATGCGCGACTTGAGTCCCTGCGCGGCCAGTTCCGAATGCACGCCCAGCATGGCGCGCTTGATGATGTCCGCGGCCGATCCCTGTATCGGCGAGTTGAGTGCGATGCGTTCGGCGTTCTCCCGCAGCTGCCGGTCCGTGCTGGTGAGGTCCGGCAGGTAGCGCCGCCGTCCTTCGATCGTGGCAGTGAAGCCGTCCACCCTGGCCTGGTCCACCACGCCGCGCAGGTAGTCGCGCACGGCGCCGAAACGGTCGAAGTAGTCCTTCATGAGGTTCCTGGCCTCGTCCACGGAGATCTCAAGCTGCTTGGACAGGCCGAAGGACGTCAGCCCGTAGGCCAGGCCGTAGGACATGGCCTTGACCTTGGAACGCATCGCGCTGGTGACCTCGGCCGGCGGCACGTGGAAGATGGACGAGCCGACGAAGCGGTGCAGGTCCTCCCCCTGGCGGTAGGCCTCGATCAGGCCGGCGTCGCCGGACAGGTGCGCCATGATGCGCATTTCGATCTGGGAGTAATCCGCGGACAGCAGGCACTCGTAGCCGTCGCTGACCACGAAGATGCCGCGGACACGGCGGCCTTCCTCACTGCGGATCGGGATGTTCTGCAGGTTGGGGTTGTTTGAGGAGATGCGCCCGGTGGCGGCCACGTTCTGGGCGTAGGTGGTGTGGATACGCCCGTCCTCCGCCACCGACTTCTTCAGCGTCTCCACCATCTGCCGCAGCTTGGCCGACTCACGGTGGGCCATGAGCTGGACCAGGAATTCGTGCCCGGTCTTCTCCAGCAGGTTCTTCAGGGATGCGGCGTCCGTGGTGTAGCCGGACTTGATCTTCTTGGTCTTGGGCAGCTGCAGCTCCTCGAAGAGGACGGTCTGCAGCTGCTTCGGCGAACCGAGGTTCACCTCGTGGCCGATCGCGGCGAACGCCCGTTCCTGGGCGTCGTCGATCACCCTGGCCAGATCCGCCAGCTGTTCGTCCATCAGCTCCATGGAGACGGCAATGCCGGTGGACTCCATGTCCGCGAGCACCCGGCTCACCGGCAGTTCCAGCGTGGCCAGCAGGTCCTCGGCTTTGCGCTCCTTCAGTTCCGATTCGAAGTAGCGGCTCAGTTTATGGACGACGGCGGCCACCTGGACCAGGGCGCCGGACGCCGCGGCGTCGTCGTCGAACGACAGCTCCAGCTGGCCCGCCTTGGCGGCCTCGGGCGTGATGTGGATGTTCAGGTGGAACTGGGCCAGTTCGCCCAGTTCGTAGGTGCGGCGGTCGGGCTGGATGAGGTAGCCGGAGATGGAGGTGTCGTCCACCACGCCTCCCAGGCCGAAGCCGCGGTTGCCCAGCGCTTTCAGCGCCGCCTTGTACCCGTGCATCACCTTCGGGGATTCCGCGTCCCGGAGCCACTGCGCCAGGATGTTTTCCGCCTCGGCGTCAAGCGTTGTGAGGTCCACGTACGCAGCGGCATCGTCCCGCACGATCGCGACGGCGTCCGCGTCCTCGCCGATCCGGCCGGGCAGCACGTCCACGGCCAGGGCAGAACGCTGCCCGGCACCGGCTTCAAGGAACGCCCGGAGCCCGTCCGCGTCGGTCAGCGCGGCGAAGTCCCGGGATTCCAGGGGCTCACGCTCGGGGACAGGCGCCTCGCTGGCGTACAGGTCGAAGAGCCGGGTTCGGATGGTCTTGAATTCAAGCTCGTCGAAGAGCTCCTCGAGCGCCTGCTGGTCCGGCCGCGGATCAGCCAGTTCATCCAGCGTCACCGGGAGGTCAAGGTCGGTGTGGAGCTGGTTCAGCTTGCGGTTGCGCTTGACGGCGTCCACGTTGGCGCGCAGCGCGTCCCCCACCTTTCCGCCGATGGCATCAAGGTGTTCCAGCACGCCCTCCAGGCCGCCGTAGAGGTTGATCCACTTGGCCGCCGTCTTGGGCCCGACGCCGGGAACGCCGGGCAGGTTGTCAGCGGTCTCGCCCACCAGGGCGGCGAGGTCGGAGTACCGGGAGGGGCTGACGAAGTACTTTTCCTCGACGGCGGTGGCGTCCATGCGCGGGATGTCGCTGACGCCCTTCTTCGGATACAGCACGAAGACGTTGTCGGTGATGAGCTGGAAGGCGTCACGGTCGCCGGAGACAAGCAGGACCTCGTAACCGGCCTTTTCGCCCATGGCCGCGAGCGTCGCCAGGATGTCATCCGCCTCGTAGCCGGGCATCTTGATGGTCTTGATGCCCCACGCGCCCATGACCTGGTCGATGAGGTCGATCTGGCCGCTCATCTCCCGGGGCGTCTCGTTGCGGCCGCCCTTGTACTCGCTGTACTCGGCCTTGCGGTGAGTGGTGTCATCGGAGACGTCGAACGCGACCGCGATGTGGGTGGGCTTTTGTTCCTTGATCAGGTTGATGAGCATGGATGTGAAGCCGTGGATCGCGTTGGTGTGCTGGCCCCGGGCGGTGGAGAATTTGTCGGCCGGAAGGGCAAAGAAGGCCCGGAAGGCCATGGAGTGGCCGTCCAGCACCAGAAGCCGGGGCTGCTCCGTCAGGGGGACGACGGGCGCCTCGGTGGCCGACACCGACGGGGCGTCGGTCGGGGACACGGCGATGTCCTCGAGGGTCTGGGTTGTGGACGGAATTGGGGCCGGTTTGGTTGTTTCACTCACAGGTGCCAGCCTAGTTGCCATGATGGACAATTTCACGCCCGGCCCTGCCGGTGAGGCCAGCCCCACAGGCATGGAGGCTGCAGCCAAAGCCGACTTCAGGGAAGAGCTGTTTGCCGCTGGCGTTCCGGAGCACCTCCACGACTGGCTTGCCGGGTATGGCATCGGCGCCCTCGTGGTGAAGATGGGGATCCGGTTCCTGGAGATGAGTCCGGAACGGTGCGTGGCCACGATGCCGGTGGAGGGGAACACGCAGGTGGCGGGCATCCTGCACGGCGGTGCGCACGTTGTGCTGGCCGAAACGCTGGGGTCGTTTGCCGCCGGGATGCATGCCGGTCCCGGCCGCCAGGCGCTGGGCATCGAGGTTGGCGCCACGCACCACCGGGCCGTGTCCGCCGGCACGGTGACCGGAACCTGCACGGCCATCCACCTGGGCCGCACGCTGGCTACCCACGAAATCGTGATGACCGACGAGCAGGGACGCCGGCTGTCCACGGCTCGCATCACCAACCTCATCCGGGACATCGGCCGGTAACGGCCGTCCGGGGGCAGCGCCGCTAAGCCTGGCGTTCGGGCCAGCGGTACCGGAGCTCTACGATCCCCCGCCCCTGGGGACGCGCCTCCTGCAGCTCAAGTGGCGCCGTCGGGCCCTGGGCGAGGGGAAGCAGCCGTTTTCCCCCGCCGAGCACCACCGGGATGACCGAGACGATCAGTTCGTCCAGCAGGCCGGCGCCGGCGAACTGGGCGGCGAGCTCGCCGCCGCCCACCATCCAGATGTTTTTGCCGCCGGCGTCACGCCGGACGTCGTCGATGAATTCGGTCACCTCGCCGCTCACGAACGTGATGTCGGCTCCGGGCGGGGTGCTGAACTCGTGGTGGGTGAAGATCCAGGTGGGCGTGCCGGGGTAGGGCCAGTTGCCAGGTTCATGCTCCATCAGCCACTCGTAGGTGGTCCCGCCCATGACCATGCAGCCGACGCCGGCCATGAAGGTTTCGTAGCTTTCCTTGCCGCCTTCGAAGCCGTCGAACTGCAGCAGCCAGGCGAGATCGTCGTCCGCGGTGGCGATGAAGCCGTCGAGGGAGGACGCAACGTAATACTGGACTCTGGGCATGGGCCCAGCCTAGCCACTCAGGTTCCCTCTTCCCAGAGGCGGCGAAGTTCCCGGGGGCGTCAGCGCCGGACCCGGCCGGCTAGCTGCTGAAGTACGGGATGATCAGGTAGAGACCGAACAGCACGGCGATGCCGCAAAGCCCGAAGCAGGCGTACGAGAGGTACCTGACCCACGCCGGGGCGACGACCTGGCGGTCACCGGCGATGGCGGTCAGCCGGACGCCGAGGGAATAGAGGACCACTACGGTCACGGCGGCGATCAGGGTGGCGCCGGCCACGGTGAGGAGTTCCAGCCACTTCATCGCTGCGGGCCCTTCGGGTTGTTGTTCTTCGCGCGCTCGGCGGCGCGTGCCCTGGCGAGGGCCTTTTTCTTCGCGAAGCGGACGGCCTGGCCGGCTTCTTCGACCTCAACGGCGTTGTGGTGGCCCACCTGGGACTTGCGCGACACCAGGAACATATACATGACGGCGCCGATGCCGGCCACGGCCGCAATCACAATACCGACAACCCCGGTCTTGACCAGCAGCGCAGTCAGGGCACCGACGATGCCTGCCGCCGGCAGCGTGAAGAGCCAGCCGAGGGCGATCCGGCCCACCATCCCCCAACGCACCGTGGTGCCCCGTCGGCCCATGCCGGAACCGATCACGGATCCGGAGGCCACCTGCGTGGTGGACAGGGCAAAGCCAAGGTGTGAGGAGGCCAGGATTGCTGACGCGGTGCTCGACTCGGCCGCGAAGCCCTGGGCGGGTTTCACTTCGGTGAGGCCGGCGCCCATGGTCCTGATGATCCGCCAGCCGCCGGCGTACGTTCCGACGGCGATGGCGAGGGCGCATGCGGTGATGACCCACAGCTGCGGGCCCGAGCCGGGCTGTTGCGTTCCAGCCGAGATGAGCACCAGGGTGATGATGCCCATCGTCTTCTGGGCGTCGTTGGTACCGTGGGCCAGTGCCACCAGGCTGGAGGTGAAGATCTGGCCGGTCCGGAAGCCGCCGCGCTTCTGCGTGAGCTTGCTGCCCGTCTCCGGATCGTGCCGGGACGTGAGCGCGTAAGCGATGCGGGTGCAGACGTAGGCCACAAGCCCGGCGATGACCGGGGCGAAAACGGCGGGCAGGATGACCTTCTGGAGCAACGTCTCAAGGTTGACGGAGTGGAAACCGATGCCAACGATCGCGGCGCCGATGAGCCCCCCGAACAGCGCGTGGGACGAACTGGAGGGCAGCCCCTTGAGCCAGGTGATCATGTTCCACAGAATGGCGCCCATCAGACCGGCGAAAATGATGTCCGGGGTGATCTGGACCCCGCCGGACCCCTCCCGGATGATGCCGCCTGAAACGGTTTTGGCGACTTCCGTGGACAGGAACGCCCCGACGAGGTTGAGCGCCGCCGCGAGGGCAACGGCAGTCTTCGGCTTGATGGCACCGGTGGCAATGGGGGTCGCCATAGCGTTCGCGGTGTCATGGAAACCGTTAGTGAAGTCGAAAAATAACGCCAGCGCAATGACCAGCGCCACCATGAAGGTGATGTCCACCTGTTGCCCAATCTGCAGAGTCTACGTACAGCAGTTCCACTTCCCCTGCCTGCACTGCACAGCATAGTTCACCCGATGTTTAAGAAAACGTCTGGAGGTGGGGGTAGCGGAGCTGCAGGGCGGGCTTGAAACCTTATCGATGGTACGCGCCCTGCAGGCGAGGTCCAACCTGCAACGCGTCGGCACTGTCACACCTGCCGGTCCTGGCGGCCGGCGAAGGCACGGATGGCTTCCAGGTCGCCCGGGGACAGGCCGGTCCGGGGATCCGGTGAGACCAGCAGGGCGCGGCGGCCAAGGATCCGTGCCCACGCCTGCGCGCGGCCCTCGAAGGCGAGCTGGTCGTCCACCCAGATGATCCGCTCCGGCGTGTTCCTGCCCACATCAGCCTGGATGGCCTCGAGCTTCCACCACTGTGCGCCGCTACCGGCCCCGTCTGAGGTCAGCACCGGCCATGAGGTTCCGTCCAGCCCGGTGACCGGGCAGAGCACGGCGGGCGCAAGTTCCTCCCAGCTCGTCAGCCAGACGAACCGGACCCCGGGCCGCAGCGCCAGCCTGTTCAGGTCAGCCACCAGCTCCGCCGCGTAGGCCACTTCCAGCATCCCGGCGTAGGCGTAGTGCCAGGCCGAGCCCCACGGCGTGGTGCCCGTGGGGCCGAACGGGCACACGACGCCGTCGACGTCCAGGTACAGCGTGACTGTATTCTCCACCCGGTTCCCTCACTGCCCGCGGCTCTGCGGCCAACGCTACAAACAGCGGGACGGGACGGGCAAGGGGTCCCGCTAGCCGGAAACCTTCTCCCGGGCAGCCGGCGCCGCTGCGGAGGGAACGCCGTCGCCGTCCTGGCCGTACAGCCAGTCGTTGTACTGGTAGTCGCCGTCCTTGCGGCTCTTGAAGAGCAGGTTCCGCAGTGTGCGGGCCAACCCGGAGACGTGCCAGGACTCGCCCCACACGCGGGCGGTGCGCTGCACCCGGGCCGTGCGTGTGGCACGGGTCGCGTTGAAGTTCCGGATCGCGGCGTCCCAGCCGCCGGCGTCGGCGCCGTCCGCCGTGAAGACGGTCCCGAGGCTGGCCTCCTGCAGCACGGCGGCGTCCTCCAGTGCCTGGCAGGCGCCCTGGGCGAGGTACTGCAGCATGGGGTGCGCGGCGTCGCCCATCAGGACCATCCTGCCGGCCACCCAGTTTTCGATGGGATCGCGGTCGTACATGGGCCAGCGGATGCCGGTGGCCAGGTTCTTCAATGCGTCACGGACCGCCGGCACACAGTTCCGGTAGGCGGCCTCGAGCTCGTCCACTCCCCCGTACTGTTCCTCGCCGCGTTCGAAGGATGCCGATTTGAAGACGGCCACCGTGTTGAGCAGCTCGCCCTTCCGCAGCGGGTACTGGACCAGGTGGCAGTCCGGGCCGAGATAGACGATCACGTCCTCGAGGTCACCCCGGGGCGTGTCCGCCGTGATGGGAACTGTTCCGCGGTAGGCAACGTACGACGACGACACCGGGCCGTCCTGCGCCACCTCACGGCGGAGCGTGGACTTGAGTCCGTCCGCCCCGAGGACGACGTCCGCCTCGTAGGTGGTCCCGTCCGCCGCCTGTGCGGTGGCGCGGCCGTTCGCGGTCCGGACGGTTTCGATCAGGACGTCGTTGACCAGTCGGACACCGGCGTCCCGGCAGGCGTCGAGGAGGATGCGGTGCAGGTCGCTGCGGTGGATGACGACGTAGGGGGCGCCGTAGCGCTCCTCGAAGCTGTCACCGAGCGACTGCCGGGTGAGTTCCTCGCCCGTCAGGGCGTCCCTGAAGACCAGGTGCCTGGGCCGGACACCGATCTCGAGCGCCTTCTCCAGCAAACCCCAGCGCTTGAGCACGCGGGAGGCGTTGGGTGCCATCTGCAGGCCCGCCCCGACCTCGCCGAACTCCGGCGCCCGTTCCAGCAGGGTGACCTCGGCGCCGTTCTCGCGCAGGGCGAGGGCGCCGGCAAGGCCGGCCATTCCGCCGCCGATCACCAGGACGTCGGTGGACGGATTCGGGTTAGACATTATTGACTCCTACGGGGGTTGAGTTTGTGCGGGTAGTTTTGGCGCCGACGGCGATCAGCAGGACTGCTGCGACGGCGGCTGCCCCGGCGAATGCCAGGAAGTTGGAGTTGACGCCCAGCCCGGCAGCCAGCAGCAGGCCTCCGGCCTGCGGGGCGGCCACCGCGCCGATCCTGCCCACGCCAAGGGCCCAGCCCAGGGCCGTCCCCCGCAGGTGGGCGGGGTAATGGCTGGCGACGGCGGCGATCACCAGGCATTGTGTCCCGTGTGTACCGACGCCGGCGAGGACCAGCATCAGGTACACAACGGTGACGGGCGGACCGGTGACGAGAACCAGGAGGGCGGCCGCGGCTACCGCCGCCGCCGCGACCGCCGTCGGAACGGGACCGAAGCGGGTGCCGGCCCAGGCCGTGGCCGCGGAACCGACGACGGCGCCGAGGTTCAGGGCCAGCGCGAAGGTGAGTGCGGAACCGAGGTTGTAGCCGGCCAGCTGCATCAGGTTGGGCAGCCAGGTGCCGAGGCCGTACCAGGCAAAGAGGGTCACCAGGGTGGCCACGGCATATAGGACGCTCACGCCCAGGTAGGGTGCCCGCAGCAGGGAACCGAAGCCTGCGCGCCGGTTTTCCGCGGCTGCGGGTCCGGCCGGCGACTGTGAGGGGCCGGTCCCTTTGACGCCTGCCGGCGGCAGGGTCTCCGGCAGGTAGCGCACACCCAGGGGGATGACGACCGCCAGGGCAACCACCGCCACGAGGAACATCACGGGCCAGCCGAAGGCCGGGATCAGCGGGATTCCGGCCAGCGCGGCCAGTGATCCGCCGATCGGCACGCCGGACATCATCAGGGTGGCGATGGTGGATCGCCATTTCGCCGGCACGAGTTCCGCCACGAGGGCGTTGGCCGAGGGCACCAGTCCACCGAGTCCGATGCCGGCCAGCAGCCGCAGCGCGCCGAAAATATAGGCGTTAGGGGCGAAGGCGCAGAGGATGGTGAAGACGGAGAACAGCACGGCGCAGCCGAGGATGGTGCGGCGGCGGCCCCAGGTGTCGGCCATCCGGCCCGCGAGGACGGCGCCGGTCATCATGCCCACGAACGCCATGGACCCTACCGTCCCGGCCGTGGCCTTCGTCAGTCCCCAGCCGGTGTCATTGATGAGGGCCGACTGGACGGTCCCGTAGACGATGAGGTCGTAGCCGTCGAAGACCACCAGCAGCCAGCAGACGAGCACGGCCAGGGCGGACTGTTTGGAAAACCGGGGCGCTGCCGGCGGAAGGGCTGGTCCGGGCGCGGGCCGCTCCATCGCGGCGGCGGAAGGTGTGTGATTCATGCCACCCACTCTCATGGCTGAGGCACTGGCCCTCCAATAGAATTCTGTTATGCAGAACTTGCCGTACCGGAAGAAGCCCACGTATTCGATCGAGGCGGTGGACAACGCGCTGCAGCTCCTGCAGCTTCTCCGGGACGGGGGCAGCCTGCGGCTCAAGGACGCGGCCACTGAACTGGGGGTGGCCCCCTCCACCGCGCACCGTCTGCTGGCGATGCTGGTTTATCGGGGTTTTGCCGTGCAGGACGAAACCCGGCGCTACGTCCCCGGGCCCGCGATGGGGGCCGGTCCGGCCGGCGTCACTTGGACCCGGCTGCTGCGGAACATTGCCCGGCCGCACATGGAGCTGCTGAGCGCGCGGCTCAACGAGACCGTGAACCTCATGATCCGGGTGGGCACCAAGGTCCGGTTCCTGGAAACGGTGGAGGGCACCAGCGCCCTGCGCGTGGGTGACAGGCAGGGCACAGTCCTGCCGGCCAACAGGGCTTCGGGCGGTAAGGCGATGTTGGCAGAGCTGGATCCGGCGCTGATTGAGCAGCTGTTCCGGAGCGCCAATGCGGAAATCGGCGGCGACAGCATTCCCGACGCCCAGTACGCGGCGTTCCTGCGGGAGCTGGAAACGGTCCGCAGCAACGGCTTCGCGGCGAATTTCGAGGGCACCGAGGAGGGCATCAGCGCGCTGGGCATGGCCCTGCACAACGGAAAGGGCGAGGTGGTGGGCGCCTTCAGCGTCGCCACCCCGGTGACCAGGTTCCGCACGGTGTTCGACGCAGGGCTGGTGCCGGTCATGCTCGAAACCCGCCGGCAGCTGGAAATCGACATCGCGGCGAATCCGGCCGAACCCGGTTGAGGGCAGGCAGGTGCGAGCCGGAAAATTCTGCCTGCCAGAATATGCTGTGGTTCACAGCTGCCGTCTCCCTAATCTCGGTAGTACGCGAAGACATCATCATCCGTACCCACCGAGGAGGCCGCCGTGTCCACCAGCGCCGAGACCACGACCCATGAATCTGTTGCCGCCGCCCAGGTGGCCCCGGAGCCCACGCCGGAGGAGGCGGTGCAGCTGAAGCAGCTGTACCGCGACTTCGAGCAGGAGAACCTGATCCCGCTGTGGACCGAGATCGGTGACCTGATGCCGATGGTCCCCTCGCCCAAGGCCGTGCCGCATGTCTGGCGCTGGAACGACCTGTACCCGCTCGCTGCCCGCGCCGGTGACCTGGTTCCGGTGGGTCGGGGCGGGGAACGCCGGGCTATTGCCCTGGCCAACCCGGGGCTGGGTGGCACGCCGTATGCGACGCCGACGCTGTGGGCGGCCATCCAGTATCTGGGTGCCCGTGAGACCGCGCCCGAACACCGCCACTCCCAGAATGCCTTCCGGTTTGTCGTTGAGGGCGAAGGCGTGTGGACAGTGGTGAACGGGGATCCGGTGGCGATGCGCCGCGGCGACTTCCTGCTGACGCCGGGCTGGAACTTCCACGGCCATCACAACGACACCGACGAGCCGATGGCGTGGATCGACGGCCTGGACATCCCGTTCGTGCACTACGCCGATGCCGGTTTCTTCGAGTTCGGGACCGAGCGCGTCACCGACGAGGCGACCCCGGCCATCTCCCGGTCCGAGCGGCTCTGGGCCCACCCTGGGCTGCGCCCGCTCTCCGGCCTGGAGAACACCACCAACTCCCCGATCGCCGCGTACCGGTGGGAACACACCGACGCCGCCCTGCGCGAGCAGCTGCTGCTCGAGGACGAGGGCCACCCGGCCACCGTCTCCCAGGGCCACGCGGCAGTCCGCTACACCAACCCCACCACCGGCGGGGACGTCATGCCCACCATCCGGGCCGAATTCCACCGGCTCCGCGCCGGCGCTGCCACCGAGCCTCTGCGCGAGGTCGGCTCGAGCGTCTGGCAGGTCTTTGAAGGCACCGGCAGTGTCCTGCTCAACGGCGAACGCAGGGACCTCGCCAAGGGTGACCTCTTCGTGGTGCCGTCTTGGGCCGAATGGTCCCTTGACGCGGAATCTGACTTTGATCTGTTCCGTTTCAGTGACGCCCCCATCTTTGAACGCCTGAACTTCAACCGCACCTACACCGAAGGACGCAAGAACGCATGAGACTCCTCACCCTCCGTACTTCTGAAGGAACCACAGCCGTCCGCCAGGACGGCAGCACGCTCACCGAGATCGACGGCTTCGCCGACGTCGGAGCCCTGCTTCAGGATCCCGCCTGGGAGGCCACCGCTGCGGCGGCCAACGGTGCAACGCACGCGCTCGACGGCGCCGACCTGGCCGCCGTCGTGCCTTTCCCGGGCAAGATCATCTGCGTGGGCCACAACTACCGGAACCACATCAAGGAGATGGGCCGGGAGATCCCGGAGCACCCCACCCTGTTCGCCAAGTACCAGGAATCGCTTATCGGCCCGAACGATGACCTGGCCCTCCCGCAGGAATCCGACGCCGTGGACTGGGAGGCCGAGCTCGCCGTCGTGATTGGCAAGAAGGGCCGCCGGATCAGCGAGGCCGGCGCCGCTGACCACATCGCCGGCTACTCCGTGCTGAACGACATCAGCATGCGCGACTACCAGTTCCGCACCGTCCAGTGGCTGCAGGGCAAGACCTGGGAAAACTCCACCCCGTTCGGACCCGCCCTGGTCACCAAGGATGAGTTCAGCGCGGGGCCGCTGATGACGTCTGCCGTGGACGGCGAGATCCAGCAGAGCACCCCCACCGGGGACCTGGTCTTCACCCCGGAATTCCTGGTCTCGTACATCTCCACGATCATCACGCTGAACCCCGGTGATGTGATCGCCACCGGGACTCCCGGCGGCGTGGGCCACGCGCAGGACCCCAAGCGGTACCTGCAGGAAGGCCAGGTCCTGGTCACCACCATCGAGGGCCTGGGCCAGCTGACCAACCGCGTGGTCAAGGAGGCCTGATGGCCGCCCGGTACGATCTCGCCACCGACCCGGGCCTGCAGGAAGGACTCCTGCAGGCCCGGCGGGGCACCGCATTCTTCGCCCGCAAGCTCAACGAGCTCACCGACGCAGAGCTCGACGGCGGCTCCCTCCTGCCCGGCTGGACGCGCCGGCACGTCGTGGCACACGTCGGCTACAACGCACGGGCCATCGCCCGGCTGGTGGAATGGGCCGCGACCGGGGTGGAGACACCCATGTACCCCTCGCTGGAGGTGCGCGACCATGAGATCGACTTCGGGGCCACCCTGTCGCCGATCGCCTTGCGGAACCTGTTCGACCACTCCGCCGTGCACCTGTCCGTCGAATGGCGCGACCTGCCGGACCGGGACTGGGCCAACGAAGTCAAGACCATCCAGGGCCGCACTGTCCCGGCGACCGAAACCGTGTGGATGCGCACCCGCGAAGTCTGGATCCACGCCGTCGACCTCGGCAACGGCGCCTCCTTCGCCGACATCCCGGAACCCGTCCTCGAACGGCTCCTGCGCGACATCACCGGTGCCTGGGCTGCGCGTGGCACCGATGCGGGGCTGCTCATCAGCGTGACGGGCGCTGACCTGGTGTTCGGCGACACCGGCGCCGCTGACCCGACGGTCATCACCGGACCGCTGCCCGCCGTCGTCGAATGGGCAACGGGCCGGGGCACCGGCGGCGTCACCGCGGCCCGCGGCGCGGACGTGCTGCCTGAGGTGCCCGCCGCCCCCAAGTGGATCTGAGGGCAAGCCAAAAACACCGCGGTAGACTGTGCCGGTCAGCGCTGGAGCGGATCCGACGGAAGGCAATCCATGGGCATGGCCGGGGCAAGCGGAACGATTTCGGACGAAGAACTGGGCCTCCTGCACCGCTACTGGAGTGCAGCGAACTACCTGACGGTGGCCCAGATCTACCTTCAGGACAATGCACTGCTGCGGGAGCCGCTGCGGCCGGAGCACATCAAGCCGCGGCTGCTGGGCCACTGGGGCACGGGACCAGGGCTGTCGCTGATTTACGCGCACCTGAACCGGCTGATCAGGAACACCTCGGCCGAGGTCCTGTTCATCGCCGGACCGGGCCACGGCGGACCGTCCGTGGTGGCGAACGTCTACCTCGAAGGCACCTACTCCGAGATCTACCCGGACATCAGCCGCGACGCCGCCGGCCTGCGGCGGCTCGCCCGGCAGTTCTCGACGCCGGGCGGTGTGGGCAGCCACGTGGGCCCGGCCACCCCTGGATCGATCCACGAGGGCGGCGAGCTGGGCTATTCACTGATGCACGCCACCGGCGCGGTGCTGGACAATCCGGATCTCATCGCCGCCTGCGTGGTGGGTGACGGTGAAGCCGAGACCGGCCCGCTCGCCGCTTCCTGGACGGCGCCGTTCTTTCTCAACCCCTCGCGGGACGGCGCGGTCCTGCCCATCCTGCACCTCAACGGGGCCAAGATTTCCGGACCTACCGTCCTGGGACGCCGCTCGGACGGCGATGTTGAGGCGCTGCTGCACGCCAACGGCTGGGAGCCGGTGACCGTGTCCGGCGACCAGCCCGAGAAGGTCCATCGGGCCCTGGCCGCCGCCGTGGATGACGCTTATGCCAGCATCCGGGATATCCAGCAGGAAGCACGGGACGGCGGCCCCGGCACTAGTGAGAGCACGACGGCGGCCCGCTGGCCGGCGATCATCCTGCGCACGCCCAAGGGCTGGACGGGTCCCGAAACCGTGGACGGCAGCCCGGTGGAGGGCACGTTCCGCGCCCACCAGGTTCCCCTGTCAGGCGTCAAGGCCGACCCGGAGCATCTGGCGCTGTTGGAGCAGTGGATGCGCTCCTACCAGCCGGAATCGCTGTTCGACGACGACGGTCGGCTTGCTCCCGAGCTGGCAGCACTTGCTCCCGAAGGCAGGCTCCGGATGGGGGCGGCGCCCTGGGCCAACGGCCAGCCGTCCGTGCCTCTGGAGATTCCGGACCTCGCTCAGTATGCCGTCGACCCCGGCCAGCCGGGTTCCACCAGTATCGAAACCACCAAGCCGCTGGGCGAGCTGTTCCGCGACCTCTACACCGGGACGGCGGACAACCCCAGGTTCCGGCTGTTCTGCCCTGACGAAACCAACAGCAACAGGCTGGGCGCCGTCTTCGAGGCCACCGACCGCTGCCTCCTGCTGCCCGGGCAGGACGGGGGCGGCGATGACCACGTTTCGGCGGACGGCCGCGTGATGGAGGTGCTCTCCGAGCACCTGTGCCAGGGCTGGCTGGAAGGCTACCTGCTGACCGGCCGGCACGGGTTCTTCGCCAGCTACGAGGCGTTCGCCATGGTCAGCGCCTCCATGACCGTCCAGCACGCCAAATGGCTGCAGCACGCCCGCGAGCTGGAATGGCGCTCACCCGTGCCGAGCCTGAACATCCTGCTGACCTCCACGTGCTGGCGCAACGACCACAACGGGTTCAGCCACCAGGGACCGGGCCTGATCGACACGGTGCTGTCCCTGTCCGGCGAGGTGACGCGGATCTACCTGCCGCCGGACACGAACACACTGCTGGCAGCGGCAGAGCACGCCCTGCGCAGCAAGGACTACGTGAACCTGGTGGTCGTGGACAAGCAGTCCCATCCCCAGTACCTGACGCTGGCGGAAGCCCGCGCGCACGCCGAGGCGGGAGCGTCCCGGTGGGAGTGGGCCGGCAACGAGGACGGCGGCACTGAACCCGACGTTATTATCGCCTCCGCCGGCGACATCCCCACCGAGGAGGCACTGGCGGCGGCCTGGCTGCTGCAGCGCCACGTTGCGGATGCCACCGTGCGCGTGGTGAACGTCATGGACGCCATGGTTCTTCCGCCGCGGGACGTGCACCCGCACGGGCTCGACGATGCAACGTTCACGGCACTATTTACGGACACCTGCGAGGTGGTGGTGGCATGGCACGGCTACGCCCGCTCCTTCCACCAGCTCCTGCACGGACGGCCCAACCCGGAAAGGTTCCACGTCCGCGGTTACAGCCAGCAGGGCACCACGACTACGCCGTTCGACATGGTGGTACTCAACCGGATGAGCCGCTACCACCTGGCGCTGGAGGCACTCCGCCGGCTGCCTCGGCAGTTTGACGGCGCCGAGGGGCTGGCCGATCACTGCAACCGGCAGCTGGACGCCCACGCCGAATACATCCGGGAGCATTTCGAGGACCTGCCCGACATCCGCGACTGGGTCTGGTCGCCGCCGCGCCCGTAGATTTCGTCGCTACGAAGCAGGAGCCGCTGCAGCTCCGCTGACGTTCACCAGCCACGCGATGCCGAACTTGTCGGTGCACATGCCAAAGATGTCGCCCCAGGGAGCCTTCTCCATCGGGACGGTGACGGAACCACCGTCGCCGGACAATTTGTCGAAGTAGCCGCGCAATTCGGCCTCATCGTCGCCGCTGAGTGACACGGAGATGCTGCTCCCCGGCGAATAGTCCATGGAGTTGGGGGTGTCGGCCCCCATGAGCACGAGCCCCTTCTCCGAGGTCAGCATTCCGTGCATGATCTTGTCCGCCTCCGCTGGATCCTCACTGGCCTGGAACTCCCCGAAGGTGCTGAGCGCCAGCTCGCCGCCGAACACCGACTGGTAGAAGGTCATGGCGTCGCGGGCGTTGTCACGGAAGCTGAGGTACGGGTTGAGCAGGGTGGACACGGTCGGTTCTCCTTCGGCTGTACGTACGGCGCCCGGTGTGCGGCGCCCGGCACTACACATGTTGCCCGAATCCGGCGCCCCTTCATAGGGGTTCACGGAAGTTCACCGGCCGTTCATAAGTGCAGGTCAGGGACGGAAACGGTAGCCGACGCCGGCCTCGGTCAACAGATGGCGCGGATTACCTGTGTCCGCCTCCAGCTTGCGCCGCAGCTGGGCCATGTAGACCCGCAGGTAGTTGGCCTCCTTCTCGTAGGCGGGGCCCCACACGCTGGCCAGGATCTGCTGCTGGGTGATGAGCTTCCCGGGGTTCCGCACCAGCAGCTCGAGAATGCTCCACTCCGTGGGAGTGAGCCTTACAGGCTCGCCGTTCCGGGTGACCATCCGCCGGCCCAGGTCTACGCTGAACTCCGGCGTGTCCACCGTGGACGGCTCGGTGGCTTCCGGGGCCCGGCGCAGGAGTGCGCGAAGCCGGGCGAGAAGTTCCTCGAGCCCGAAGGGCTTGGTGATGTAGTCATCGGCACCGGCGTCGAGAGCGTCCACCTTGTCCGATGAGCCGTGACGGGCCGAGAGCACCAGCACCGGGGCGGTGCTCCAGCGGCGGAGCTCCCGGAGTACCGCCGCGCCGTCCATGTCCGGCAGTCCGAGGTCCAGGACAACAATCCCCGGCGGGTTGCGTGAGGCAGCAATCAGGGCGGCCTCACCGTCCGCGGCCGTTTCCACCGTGTAGCCGTGCGCCTGCAGCGTGATCCGCAGGGCCTTCAGCAGATGCTGGTCATCATCGACCACCAGGACGCCGGTCACTGGGCAGTCTCCTGCGGCGAAACGCCAGGTTGGGCTGCAGCAACGGCGGCTGACCGGCCGTTGAGCCCGTCAGGGCCCGCTGCGCCAACCTCTGTTGACCTATGCCCCGTCGATAGTGGAAGCCGGATGACCATGGTGAGTCCCCCGCCGGGCGTCTCCTCTGCCGCCAGGCTGCCGCCCATGGCCGAGACGAATCCCCTGGCCACGGCGAGTCCCAGGCCGACGCCGGTTGACTGGGAAAGATCGTCCAGTCGCTGGAAGGGGCGGAACATCGCCGGCACGTTGCGGTCCGGCACGCCGTGTCCGTGGTCGATGATCCGCAGTTCACCGGCCGGGTGGCCGTTGAGGACGGCGCCGCTGAGCCCGCCTGACGCCGACGTCACGGTGACGTCGGATGCCGGTGCGTATTTCACGGCGTTTTCCGCGATGTTGGCGATGACGCGCTCCAGCAGGACGGCGTCGGCATCGACGGCGGGCAGGTTCGGCGGCAGCACTACCCGCACGCTGCCCTGCGGCAGGCCGCGCAGCGCTGCCGGAACAACGTCGAGCCAGCGGACGGGCTTCAGCAGGGGGCGTACCGAGTCGGCCGTGATCCTGGACATGTCGAGGAGGTTCCCCACCAAGGCATCCAGCCGGTCCGAGCATTCGTCGATGGTTTTCAACAGCTCCTGTTGCTCCTCGGGTGTGTATGTGACGGCGGTCTGCAGGAGACCGCCGACGGCGAGCTTGATGCCGGCGAGCGGTGTGCGCAGGTCGTGCGAGACGGCCCGCAGAATGGCAGTGCGCATGGTGTTTCCCTCGGCCAGCCGCAGAACTTCCAGGCGGCTGGCGGCCAGCTGCTGGCGCTCCAGCTGGGCCAGCACGTGGGCGGCGAAGGCGCCCAGCAGGCTGCTGTCCGCGGCGGGCACCGTCCTGCCGAACAGTACCAGCCAGGTGTCGTCGTCGACCGGTTCCACGGTGTGCTCGGGTTCCACGGGGTGCCCTGCGAAGTCGGCGCCTTCCCGTTCAGAATCGGTCAGCTCGCCCGCGCTCGCGAGCAGCTTCCGCTCCGGGCTGGTCTCCCCGTCGCGTCCTGCCGCCCGGTCGCGGAAAACAGGGGCATCGCGGAAAGCCTGCGTGTCAGGGGAACCTGACCCGTTCCGAAAAGCGGGGCCGCTGTACAGCGCCGCGCCGCGGACACCGAAGACGTCCAAAGCCTGCTCCAGCAGGCTGCCCACGGTGTCCTCAGCGCGGGTGGCACCGCGGGCCAGCTCGCCGAGCGTTGCCGCCTCGGCGCGCGCCCTGGCGGCTTCCTTGGAACGCCGGGCAGACCTGTCCACCACGCCGGCCACCGCCACCGAAACGCCCACGAACACGCCCAGTGCCAGCAGGTCCTGTGGGTCCTTGATGGCCAGCTCACCCACCGGCGGCGTCGAGAAGTAGTTGACCAGCAGGCTGCTCCAGAGCGCACCCGCCACACCCGGCCAAAGGCCGCCCACGAGCGCCACGGCCACGGCCCCGGCGAGCTGGACCAGGGTGGCGGTGGCCACACTGTGCTCGATGACGGCGAGCGCCAGCTGCATCAGGATGGGAATGGCAACCGCCAGCACGAACCCGACGGCGACGCGCGCGCGGCCAAGGTCCCGCTGCCGCCTGCGGCCCGTGCCGCGCCCGGCCAGCGGATGCGGCACCACCTGCACGTCGAGGTCACCGGCGCGGCGGATGATCCGGGTCTCCGTCGCGCCGGTCAGGATCCTCGACACCGGGTGTGCCCGTGCCTGGCCGATGACCAACCGGGTGGCGCCGACATGCGACGCGAACCCGAGGAGTGCTTCGACAGGGTCGTGCGCGGCGACGGTGTGGTAGCTGCCGCCCAGGTCCACCACCAGCCTGCGCTGGGATTCGAGGGCGCTGGTTGATTCGCGCGACGCGCCCTCCGCCGAGCGGATGTGCACGGCGATCAGGTCCCCGCCGCCGGCGCCTTCCAGGACCTTGACGGCACGGCGGATCAGGACCTCCCCTTCAGGGCCTCCCGACAGGCCAATGACGATCCGTTCCCCTGTCATGAAGCCATTCTTTCACTGTCTGTCTCCTATCGGTCAGACGGCCTCTTTCCTGTCCACCGGCCCGGGCAGCACGCGTGGTGGGGTGCCTCACGCCGGCGTTAAGGATCCGTCAAGATTCCGCTCCCGGCGGTTCCGGCGTTCCTGCCCGGTGCTACGTTCGGCTTTGCCCGCTCCGATAGGCAGAGGGGGCACCACGCAGATGAAAGGCACCATGACCACCATGAGCCGCCCGCCGGCGGAACCCTCGGAGCTGCACCATACCCGCAGGCAGCGGCTTTCCAGCTGGCTGCTGCTGGGCCTTCAGGACAGCAAGGGATCCCATCAGGGGCCTGGCGGCCGCACCACGGCGCATGAGCGGAAGCATGCGTGGTGGCAGGTCATGTGCCTGACCGGCGTGGATTACTTCTCCACCCTCGGCTACCAGCCCGCCATCGCCGCGCTCGCGGCAGGCGTCATTTCCCCGCTGGCCACGCTGGTTCTGGTCGCCGTCACGCTGTTCGGCGCACTGCCGGTGTACCGCCGCGTGGCAGGGGAGAGTTCCCACGGTGAGGGATCCATCGCCATGCTGGAGCGGCTGCTCCCCCGCTGGGGCGGCAAGCTGTTTGTCCTGGTGCTGCTTGGCTTTGCGGCGACAGACTTCATGATCACCATGACGCTCTCCGCCGCCGACGCCACCGAACACCTCGTCCAGAACCCCTTTGCCCCGGCCTGGCTGCAGGGGCAGGAGGTGACAGTCACCCTCGTCCTCCTCGCACTGCTGGCCGCCGTGTTCCTGCGGGGGTTCAAGGAGGCGATCGGGATCGCCGTCGTCCTGGTGGCGATTTATCTGGGACTGAACGTCGTGGTGGTGGCGAGAGCCGCCGTCGAAACCCTGGGCCACCCGGCCGCCGTCGGAGACTGGTGGCAGGCCTTGGGGACATCCCACGGCAATCCGGTACTCGCCGTCGCCATAGCGCTGCTGGTGTTCCCGAAGCTGGCGCTGGGCCTGTCCGGCTTCGAAACCGGCGTGGCAGTCATGCCGCAGGTCCGCGGCCGGGATTCGGACACGGAGGAGCACCCGGCCGGCCGCATCGAGGGGACCCGCCGCATGCTGACCACGGCCGCGCTGATCATGAGCGCGTTCCTCATCGCCAGCAGCTTCACCACCGTAATCCTCATTCCGCCCGCCGAATTCCAGCCCGGCGGCCAGGCCAACGGACGCGCCCTCGCCTACCTGGCCCATGAATACCTGGGGAACGGGTTCGGCACGGTCTACGACCTCAGCACCATCGCCATCCTCTGGTTCGCCGGGGCGTCCGCCATGGCCGGGCTCCTGAACCTCGTGCCGAGGTACCTGCCGCGGTACGGGATGGCGCCGGAGTGGGCCAAGGCAGTCCGGCCGCTGGTTCTGGTGTTTGGCTCCATTGCGTTCCTGGTCACCATTCTTTTCGAGGCCGACGTCGATGCCCAGGGCGGCGCTTACGCCACTGGCGTGCTGGTGCTAATGACCTCGGCGGCTGTCGCCGTGGCGCTGTCCGCCCGGCGCCGCCGGCAACGGGCGCGCACCGCCGGCTTCGGGCTGGTCGCCGTGGTGTTCATCTACACGACCGTTGCGAACATTGTTGAGCGGCCCGAGGGCATCCGCATCGCCGCATTCTTCATCGCGGGCATCATCGTCATTTCGCTGCTGTCCAGGATCGGGAGGTCTTTCGAACTGCACGCCACACACGTCCGCCTCGACCGGACGGCCCTGGAGTTCGTCGCCGCGGACGAGAGCGGCCCCATCGGCATCATTGCGCACGAGCCGCGCCGGCTGACCGCGGAGGCGTACCGGGACAAGCTGACGTCAGCCATCGAGGTCAGCCACCTGCCGGTCCACTACCAGGCGCTGTTCCTGGAGGTGATCGTCGATGACTCCTCGGACTTCGAAACCGAACTGCAGGTGCACGGCGTGGTGCGGCACGGCTACCGGGTACTCGAGGTTCACGGGCCGGTGGTGCCGAACACCATCGCGTCTGTGCTCCTGCATATCCGGGACGTTACCGGGCTCATGCCGCACATCTATTTCCGCTGGACCGAGGGCAATCCGGTGGTGAACCTGCTGCGTTTCCTGTTCCTTGGGGAGGGCGAGATTGCGCCCGTCACCCGGGAGGTGCTGCGGGAAGCCGAGCCGGATGTCACCAAGCGTCCGTGGGTGCACGTCGGGTGAGTGCTGGAGTGGATCCCGTGCGGGCGTTGGCGTGCGTGCGCCGAGGGCCGCCGGGCCGTAGGCTCAACGCATGGCGAAATTCTTTGATGTCCACCCCGAGGACCCCCAGCCCCGCGCGATCTCGCAGATCGTGCAGCTCCTTCGATCGGGCGGGCTGATCGCCTACCCCACGGACTCCTGCTACGCCCTCGGAGCGCAGCTGGGCAACAAGGAGGCGCTGGACAGAATCCGGACCATCCGCCACCTGGACGACAAGCACCACTTCACGCTGGTCTGCCGGGACTTCGCCCAGCTGGGGCAGTTCGTGAACATCGGCAACGACGTGTTCCGCAGCATCAAGTCCGTCACGCCGGGCAGCTACACGTTCATCCTGCCTGCCACCAAGGAGGTTCCGCGCCGGCTGCTGCACCCCAAGAAGAAGACCGTGGGTGTGCGCATCCCTCGGCACAACTTCGTGCAGGCGCTGCTGGCCGAACTTGGCGAACCGCTGCTGTCCAGCACGCTGCTGCTGCCGGACGAGGAGGAACCGCTGACCCAGGGCTGGGAGATCAAGGAGCGCCTGGACCACGTGGTGGACGCCGTCATAGAGTCCGGCGACACGGGCGCCGAGCCAACTACCGTCGTCGACTTCTCCGGCGGCACCGCAGAAGTGGTGCGCCGCGGCACCGGCGACCCGTCCCGGTTCGAGTAGGGATTCGGTTCAGCGGCCCGCTCGACCCCGGACAGGCGTTGCCCCGCCGGTTACTCCGGCTTCTTCGCCCGGCTGGGCTGGACGCGGGGCGGCTCACCGGGCATCTTCGGATAATCGGGCGGGAACGGCAGCTCCCCCAGCCCGTTCTCGATATCGCGCTCCCACCATTCCAGCAGCGTGTCGATGGTGCCAGCGCTTGCATGCATATCCGCCCACGGGTCCCCCACCGTTTTCAGCCGGTCCGGAACGGTGAGGATGGTGAAGTCCTTGGGCCTGACATCCGCCAGTTCGTCCCAGGTGATGGGGCAGGACACGGACGCATGGGGCAGGGCACGCGGGCTGTAGGCGCCGGCGATGGTGCGGTCACGGTTGGCCTGGTTGAAGTCGACGAAGATGCGCTCCCCGCGTTCCTCCTTCCACCAGTTGGTGGTGACCTTGTCCGGCATGCGCCGCTCGAGCTCCCTTGCGGCGGCGATCACGGCGTGGCGGACGTCGAGGAACTCGCGCGTCGGCTCAATGGGGGCATAGACGTGCAGGCCGCGGTTTCCTGAGGTTTTGAGGAAGGCGTCCAGCCCTGCCTCGGCGAGCACCTTCCGCAGCTCGAGCGCGGCGGGGATGGCATCGTCGTAGTCGGTGCCGGGCTGGGGGTCCAGGTCGATCCGCAGCTGGTCCGGGTTGTCCGAGTTGTCCGCGTGGGACGGCCACGGATGAAAAACCACCGTGTTCATCTGCGCTGCCCAGACCGCCGCAGCGGGCTCGTCCAGGACCAGCATGGGATGCGAGCGCGCGCTCGGGAAGGTGACCTTGACTGTGCGGATGAAGTCCGGCGTTCCTTTCGGCGGGTTCTTGGAGAAGAACTGATCGCCGTCCACAGTGTCTGAAAACCGCTGCAGCGCCACCGGCCGGTCGCCGTTGGCCCGGATGAAGGCCTCCCCCACATCCACGAAGTAGCGCGCCAGGTCCAGCTTGGTCAGTCCCAGTTCGGGCCACAGCACCCGGCTCGGACTGGAGACGCGCATTTCCCGGGGGCCGTCGGGCCCGTCGACACTGATGGTGGTCTGTTCACTGGCCATGGGGACAACCTACCCCGCGAGGCCCGCGCCGTCAGCAGTACCCGCGCCGCGATTCGTGCCGCCGCCCATGGCCGGCGGACCGCTCAGGTGGTCCCGCCGTCGGGCCGTAAGAAACTTCTGCCTGCGCTCTGGGCAGCGGGCGGGGCCATCTGTAAGGATGAAAACACCGGGCGCCGGCAGGCGCAGAACAACCTAGAAGGAGACCCGTTCCATGGTTGAATCCCCGAGTCTGGACGCAGCCCAAGGACCATCCTCCGCTCAGGGATCCGGTGAATCCCAGTCGTTCAGCACGGTTGCCGGGCAGGCGGGCCTGGCGCCCGGCGGCCGGGACTGGGAAGAACTGGAGCAGCGCTTCGACCGCCATTTCCCCGACCTGTCCCGGCTGTTCCGTTCGCTGTACGGATCGCGGCCGGACGTTGAGGAGCAACTGGCCGCCCTGGCGCTGGAGATCGCGCGTTCCTGGCAGGAGCGTCCCGCAGAGCTGAAGGAGCTCGACGCCGGCCGTGAGGGCAATACCGAATGGTTCCAGTCCAACCGGATGCTCGGCGGCGTCTGCTACGTGGACCGGTACGCTGCCGACCTGGACGGCGTACGCGCCCGCATCCCCTATTTCAAGGAACTTGGCCTCACCTACCTGCACCTGATGCCGCTGTTCCTGGCCCCGGAGCCGCTGTCTGACGGCGGCTATGCCGTGTCCAGCTACCGCGAAGTCAACCCAAAGCTCGGCAGCATGGACCAGCTGCGGGCGCTCGCCGCCGAGCTGCGGGCCAATGGCATCAGCCTGGTGGTGGACTTCATCTTCAACCACACCTCCAACGAACACGAGTGGGCGCAGCGGGCCGCGGAGGGGGACCCGCGCTACAGCGACTACTACTGGATCTTCCCGGACCGGGCCATGCCCGACGCGTTCGAACAGAACGTGCGTGAGATCTTCCCGGAGGACCATCCCGGCTCCTTTGTGCAGCTGCCGGACGGCCGGTGGGTCTGGGCCACGTTCCACACCTTCCAGTGGGACCTGAACTATTCCAACCCCGAGGTGTTCCGTGCCATGGCGGGGGAAATGCTGTTCTTGGCCAACCTGGGCGTGGACATCCTGCGGATGGACGCGGTGGCCTTCATCTGGAAGCAGCTGGGCACGTCATGCGAAAGCCGTCCCGAGGCGCACACCCTGTTGCAGGCATTCAACGCCGTGTGCCGGCTGGCCGCGCCGTCACTGCTGTTCAAGTCGGAGGCGATCGTGCACCCGGACGAAGTGGCACTGTACATCGATCCGGCAGAATGCCAGCTCTCCTACAACCCGCTGCAAATGGCGCTGACCTGGGAAGCCCTGGCCACGCGCAACGTGTCGCTGCTGGCCCAAGCCCTGGAGCGGCGTCACAACATTGCAGCAGGCACTTCCTGGGTGAACTACGTGCGGAGCCACGATGACATCGGCTGGACGTTCGCCGATGAGGACGCGGCCGAGGTCGGCATCAACGGCTTCGACCACCGCAGGTTCCTGAACTCTTTCTACGTCAACCGTTTCCCCGGCAGCTTCGCCCACGGTGTCCCGTTCCAGGACAACCCGCGGACCGGCGACTGCCGCATCTCCGGCACCACGGCGTCGCTGTGCGGCCTGGAGGACGGGTCGGCCGAGGCCATCCGCCGCGTCTTGCTCACCCATTCGGTGGCCTTCAGCACCGGCGGCATCCCGCTGCTGTACCTGGGCGACGAGGTGGGGCAGCTCAACGATTATGGCTATGCGCAGGAGGAAGGCCACGAGACGGACAGCCGATGGGTGCACCGCCCGCAATTCCCGGCCGAAAAATACGCGAGGCGCCTCGACCCGGCCACACCGGAGGGCGCGGTGTATGCGGGGCTCCGGCGGCTGACAGAGGTCCGCGCGGCCACCCCCGAACTGGCCGGCACCCGCCTCGTTCCGTTCACCACGAACAACCCCGCCGTGCTGGGATACCAGCGGCCCGGCGAGGGCACGGTGGTCCTGGCCCTGGCCAACTTCAGTGACGGGCCGCAGGTGGTGGCCGCAGAAACGCTGTCCGGGTTCGCGGCCGAAGCCATGGACCTGTTTTCGGAAGAGCCGGTGCGGATCGACGAGGGGCTGGTGCTGCTGCCACAGGACTACACCTGGCTCCGGGTGGTCCCGGCCCGCTAACCGACCTACTTGCGCCCAGGGCATCCGCTGGAGACTTTCGCCTGTCTGCGCCCGGGCTGTGCGTCCTGAACAGCTGTACATCCCGACCGCTGTGCACGACGCTGGTGTCCCGCTGTGCGTCCGGTCCCGACCGTCCAGACCTGACCGTCCTGACCTGCCATGTCGGATCGGGCATGATGGAGTCATGCCCACCGCTGACTCGCCCATCACCATTGCCGTCGGCGACGGCCACGTCTCCGGCGCCTATGCGCGGCCGGCCAGTCCGTTCGCAACGCTCGTTCTGGCCCACGGCGCCGGCGCCGGCATGGACCATCCGTTCATGCGCGGGTTCACCGGTGCACTGAACGACGACGGCGTCGCCACCCTGCGCTTCAACTTCCCCTACCGCGAGGCGGGGCGGAAATTCCCAGACCGTCCGCCGGCCGCGATCGCCGCTTGGCGGGCTGCGATGGCCGAGTCAGCCGCCCGGGCAGAATCCGCCGGGGGCACTGAGCCGGTGTGGGCGGCCGGGAAGTCGTTCGGCGGCCGGATGGCGTCCATGGCGGTGGCCGAGGGAATGCAGGCCGCCGGCCTGATCTATCTCGGCTATCCGCTGCACCCGCCAGGCAAGCCGGAGAAGCTGCGCGACGAGCACCTCTACGGACTAAAAAATCCGATGCTTTTCCTGCAGGGGACGCGCGACACGTTCGCCACCCGCGAGCTGCTGGAGGGCGTGGTGTCCCGGATCGGACCGACCGCTGCGCTGCAGTGGTGCGAGGGCGGCGACCACTCGTTCGCCGTTGCCGGAAACAAGCGCACGGCCGAGGACATCGGTGCCTCGCTGGCGGCGCCGGTCGCTGCGTTCATGCGGACCAACGGGCCCGCCTGACGCCCGGCGCCCGTTGCTTCCCGGCCGGCCCCGCCGGCCAGGCACGTCAGGCGTTCGCCGCTGCCGGTGCCACGTTGCCCGGGACGGGTTCGTGCCGCAGGTAGCTGCGGCGGAACCGCCCAGTGCCGGCGGTCAGCGCCCGCAATTGGACCGCATACCGGAGAAGCTCTCCGTCCGGGACCTCGGCGGTGACCTCCGTGAAATCCCCGCCGGACGACGTCGTGCCCGTGAGGCGGCCACGGCGGGACGACAGGTCGCTCATGACGGCCCCCACGTATTCGTCCGGGATGCTGATGGTGACGGAAGAGACCGGCTCCAGCAGCTGGATGCGGCCGGCGGCTGCGGCCTCGCGCAGGGCAAGCGCGCCGGCGGACTGGAACGCGGCGTCCGAGGAGTCAACGCTGTGGGCCTTGCCGCCCACCAGGGTCACCCGGATGTCCACGACCGGGAAGCCGGCGGAAACGCCCTTCTGCATCTGCGCCCGCACGCCCTTCTCCACCGAGCCAATGAACTGGTTCGGCACCACACCGCCCACGGTCTTGTCCACAAACTCGAAGCCCGCGCCCCGGTCGAGCGCCTCCACCTCGATGTCGCAGATCGCGTACTGGCCGTGGCCGCCTGACTGCTTGACGTAGCGCCCGTGCCCGGCGGCCGGCGCGGCGAAGGTCTCGCGCAGCGGCGTCACCACGGGCACGGTCTGCAGCTTCACGCCCTGGTCCCGCAGCCGGTCCAGCACCACTTCGCCGTGGGCTTCACCCATGCACCACAGGATCAGCTGGTGGGTTTCCGAGTTCCGTTCCACCCGGAGGGTCGGGTCGCCGGCGGCCACCTTGCCCAGGCTCTTGGCCAGGGCGTCCTCGTCGCTGCGGGTGGCGGCCTCGACGGCGACCGGCATGAGCGGCTCTGGCATGTCCCACGCGGTAATCAGCAGCGGGGCGTCCTTCGCTGACACGGTATCGCCCGTCTCGGCGCTGCCCAGCTTGGTGATGGCGCAGATGTCGCCGGCCACGCTGAACGGAACGGGCTTCAGGCTTGCTCCCATTGGGGAGTAGAGGTGGGTAAGGCGCTCGTCGCTGTCGTGGTCCTCATGGCCGCGTTCGGCCAGGCCGCGGCCGCTGACGTGCACGGCCGAATCCTCGCGCAGCGTGCCGGAGAAGACGCGCACCAGGCAGACCCGTCCCAGGAACGGGTCCATGGTGGTGCGAACCACCTCACCGGCCAGCGGCCCGTCGGGATCGCAGGACAACGGCCCGGCCGGTTCCCCGGAGAGGTCCGTTACGTCCGGGACGGCACGCTCCAAGGGGGTCGGGAAAGCCCGGGTCAGCATGTCCAGCAGCTCGGTGATCCCAAGGCCCGTTTCCGCCGAGGTAGGCAGGACGGGGAAGAACGATCCGCGCGCCACAGCCGTCTCGAGGTCACCCACCAGGACATCGACGTCGATGTCCTCCCCGCCAAGGTAACGGTCCATCAGGGACTCATCCTCGCTCTCGGAAATGATGCCCTCGATCAGCGTGCCGCGCTCGGACTCGGCGGCGGCGAGCTCATCGGCGCTGGCTTCCCGGACCGCTGGTTCCGGGGATTCGCCGCCGTACTCCGAGACCTGACCTGAAAGTAGCCCCAGCAGTCCCGTCACGCCACCGTTCCGGCTCACCGGCAGGTAGGCGGGCACCACCGACGGGCCGAACGCGCTCTGGCAGGCGGCCAGGGCGGCGTCGAAATTCGCCCGCGGGTGGTCAAGCCGGCTGACCACCACGGCCCGCGGCGTATCCAGCTGTGCGCACTCTGCCCACAGCGCGGTGGTGGCGGCATCGATGCCGTCCACGGCCGACACCACGAACAGTGCCGCGTCTGCGGCACGCAACCCGGCCCGCAGCTCGCCGGTGAAGTCCCCGTAGCCCGGCGTGTCCAGCAGGTTCACCTTCACGCCGTCGTAAATCAGCGGCGCCACGGAAAGGACCACGGAGCGCTGCTGGTGGATCTCGGACGGTTCCGCGTCGCTGACCGTGTTGCCGTCAACAATGGAACCCATCCGCGGTATGGTTCCGGTGGCGGCGAGCAGCGCCTCGAGGAGCATCGTCTTGCCGGCCCCGGAGTGCCCCACCAGCGCGACGTTGCGGATGCCCTCCGGCCTGTCTACCGGTGCTCCGGCGGACGCGTCCGTCCGCCGGAGATCGGAACTGCCGCGGCCGGGGCCCTTGCCCCGGCCATTAGTACCTCTTGCCGACATGACCATCTCCCGGCGTGCTAGTCGTAAGCCGCCAAGCGGCCTTAGTAAGAAGATTCGACACCTAAAGCTGCTGTTCAGCAAGGGGTCAGGACGCCTTACCGGAGTCCGACGGTGCGCCGGGGCCGCTCCCGGCCCCCGGCCGGTCCGGCAGGGAATAACCGTTGCGGCGTCCTCACGGTAGGGGGACGATGGATAACGTGGCCGCACGGGCCGGCCCATGCCATCCGACTAGTCGCCAGGGAGCAGTCGATGAGTGCGTGGAATGAAAATATCGGTGCAGGATCATCCGGTCTGACAGCAGTAACAGTGGTGGAAGGCTCCTCCTTCTGCATCTCGGCCGAGAGCGGGGACGTGCTTCCCGGCCAGCCGCAGGGCGCCTTTTACCAGGACACCCGGATTCTGTCCCGCTGGCAGTTAACGGTCGACGGCGTTCCTCTCGAGCCGCTGTCCGGCCAGACCCGTGAGCCCTACCGGGCGGTCTTCGTCGGCAGGCCCCGCGGGGCCAACGGTGCGGTGGAGAGCCCGCTGGTGGTGGAACACAGCCGGCAGGTCGGGCCCGGCCTGCGTGACGACATCAAGATCCACAATTACTCGGAACAGCCGCGGACCTGCCGGATCCAGATCAGGGTGGATGCAGACCTGAGCGACCTGTTCGACGTCAAAGGCGGAAAGGTGGTGCCGTCCGCCGAGCACAGCCGCAAGGTTCGGACCGACGCCCTGCAGATTGACGCCATACGCAACGGAGTCCACCGCGGCGTGGTCATCAGCGCCGCGGGCGCCGCGGTCTCCGAGGATGCCCTGACGTTCGACGCCGAACTGGCCCCCCGCGGCTTGTGGACCGCCACCGTGCTCACCACACCCCTGATTGACGGCACGGGACCGGAGCAGCCGTTCACGCATGAGTCGGCTCCGCACGTGGGCGCCCAGCGCTACGCCGCATGGGAGGAACATGTTCCCCGGCTGACCGTGACGGACAAGAACGTGGAGAAGGTCCTTACCCGCAGCCAGGAGGATCTGGGTGCCCTCCGGATCTTCGATCCCGACCACCCGGAGCGGGCAGCAGTGGCCGCCGGCGCCCCGTGGTTCATGGCACTCTTCGGCAGGGACTCCATCCTGTCCTCCTACATGGCGCTGCCCGTGGATCCGAAGCTGGCCACGGGCACCCTCCAGACGCTGGCATCACTGCAGGGCGAGAAGGTCGACCCGGACACCGAGGAGGAGCCAGGGAGGATCCTGCACGAGGTGCGGCTGGGCGTCACCGCCGGACTCGCACTCGGCGGCAGCCAGGCGTACTACGGAACCGCGGATGCGACGCCCCTGTTCGTGTTGCTGCTGGGGGAGCTGGGACGCTGGGGGCTGGCGGCCGACCTGCTGGACTCGCTCCTGCCACACGCCGACCGGGCGCTGGATTGGGTGGAGCACTACGGCGACCGCGACGGCGACGGCTTCGTGGAGTACCAGCGCGCCAACGAGCACGGGCTGCTGAACCAGGGCTGGAAGGACTCCTGGGACGGCATCAACTTCGCAGACGGCCGGATGGCGGAGCCTCCGATCGCACTGTGTGAGGTGCAGGGCTATGTCTACAGCGCCTACTTGGGACGCGCGCTGCTTGCCCAGCAGCTGGGCGACGAGGAGACCGCGGCCAGGTGGAACCGCCGCGCCGCTGATATCAAGGCCGAGTTCAACGAGAAGTTCTGGCTCCCGGAGCGGGGCTACTTTGCCGTTGCCCTGGACAAGGACAAACGCCCGGTGGATGCCTGTGCGTCCAACATGGGCCACTGCCTCTGGGTGGGCATCGTCGACGCGGACAAGGCGCCCCAGGTGGCCAAGCGGCTGATGTCGCCGGAGATGTTCACGGGATGGGGAATCCGGACGCTCGCCTCGGACATGGGCGCCTACAACCCGGTCAGCTACCACAACGGTTCGGTGTGGCCGCACGACACAGCCCTGGTGGCAGCCGGGCTCATGCGCTATGGGTTCGTCGAGGAGGCGACGCGCATTGCCACGGGCCTGTTTGACGCGGCGGAACAGTTCGACGGACGGCTGCCGGAACTCTTCTGCGGATTCTCCCGGGACGATTTCCCCGATCCCGTGCCCTTCCCCACGTCCTGCTCTCCGCAGGCCTGGGCCTCGGCGGCACCGGTGCACCTGATGCGGACGCTTCTGCGCTTCGATCCCCTGCTTCCCCGCGAGGAGGTCTGCCTGGCCCCGGTTCTGCCCTCCGGGTTCGGCAGCTTCCGCGCCGATAACGTGCAGATGGATCATTCCCGGATTACCCTGACCGCCACCGGTAGGGAGGGTTCCATTGAGGGCCTGCCGCCGGGCCTGACCGTGCTCAACCAGCCCCGGCCGCCGCTGGAGCGGCTGATGGCGCCGTGACAATCATGGCGCAGTAGCGCCGGCTGACGGTCCCAACCACAACTGAATGGTCTCAGTAGTTAATCGGTCTCAGTAGATCCGGACGACAAGGGAGTTGCGGATGCGTATCGGTTTAATTGCGGGGCCTTGGTACCCGATTCCCCCGGCCGGTTACGGAGGCATCGAACTGGTGGTCGACGCCTTGGCGAGGGGATTTTCCAGGGCGGGCCACGAGGTGCTGCTCGCCGCCGCCTCGGACAGCACCTGCCCGGTGGAACGGCTTCCCGGAATGCGTTCCTCCGAACCCGACTTCGTTGGCTTCACTTCCTCGGAGCTCAGCCACGTCATCAACGCGTATGCCGGCATGGACGGCATGGTGGACCTGGTCCATGACCACACCCTGGCCGGCCCGCTCTACCGGGGGCGCCCGGAGGGACTGCCGGTCGTGACAACCATTCACAGCGACCTGTCCCCCTCATTCGCCGCCGTGTATGGCGCAGCCGCCCGGGACACAACGCTGATCGCCATCTCCAAAAGCCAGGTCAGCAGCGTGCTGGCGGACCGCGTCGCGGCCATCATCCCGCATGGCATGGAGGTGGCCGCTGTTCCGATGGGGCACGGGCGGGGCGGCTACGCGTGTTTCCTTGGCCGGATGTGCCCCGACAAAGGCGTGATGGAGGCCATCAGGGTGGCCCAGCTGGCGGGGATTCCGCTGCGGATAGCGGCGAAGATGCGGGAACCCGCCGAGGTGCAGTACTACCACGATGTCGTGAAGCCGCTGCAGGGTCCCGGCGTGGAGTTCCTGGGCGAGGTGGGCGGCGCAGAGAAGTATGAACTGCTAGGAGAAGCCATCGCCCTGCTCAATCCCATCCAGTGGATGGAGCCGTTCGGGCTGGTGATGATCGAGGCGATGGCCACCGGCACACCCGTCGTCGCCACCCCGATGGGTTCAGCCCCCGAGATCGTTGACAACGGCGTGAGCGGCTACCTGGCTTCCTCGCCGGAAGACCTGGCCGGCCTTCTGCAGCGCGCGGCGGACCTGGACCGCGGGGCCGTCCGGGTCCAGGCCGAAGACCGTTTCAGCACCGAGCGCATGGTGGATGCCCATCTGGCACTGTACGCGCGGCTGACCGGCGTGACGTCGGCGCGCTAGTCATTTTGGCGCCGTAGTGCAGCAGGTCGATCACTTCCGCGTCATTTCCGCGCTTTGGTCCGGGCGGTCGCCGTCGCGGTCCAGGGGTCCTCGGGCCAGGGGTGCTTCGGGTAGCGGCCCCGCATCTCGGCGCGTACCTGCGCGTAAGGCCCGGACCAGAACGAGGCGAGGTCGTCCGTGACGGCCAGCGGCCGCCGGGCCGGCGACAGCAGATGGAACTGCACCGCCACCCTTCCGCCGGCCAGCATAGGCGTCCGGTCCCAACCAAAGCATTCCTGGAGCTTGACGGCGACTACCGGCCTGCCGCCGTCGTCCCCCGCGTCCGGATAGTCGATCCGCACGCGGGAGCCGCTGGGCACCTCAAGGAATTCGGGCGCGAGCTCGCCGAGCCGCGCGGCGTCGGGCCACGGCAGGAGCCGCCGCAGCGGGTCGGTGAGGTCAATGCCGGAGGTTGCGGCGCCACCGGCCAGCGCCTCCAGCTCCGGCCCCAGCCAGTCGTCGAGCCGGTCCAGCAGCGCCTGTTCGGACATGTCCGGCCAGGGCAGGCCAAGTTCCCGGTGGAGCAGGGCGAGCCGGCGGCGCAGCGCATCTGCCGCCGTCGACCATCCGATGGCTCCCAGCCCCTGGTCCGCCAAAGCCCGGGCGACGGCGGCGCGGCCATCACCTGCCGACGCCCGGACCGGCGTGGAGGAGAGCTGGATGGCACCCAATCGCCGCTCCCGGCGGGCTGTCACCCGACCCTCGCCAAATGTTGCTTCCACTGAGTCGAGCAGCAGGTGCGCCGCGGCGGCCTCGGCTGTCTCCGCCGTCAGCGGTGCGGCGGAGCGGATCACGGCGCCGGTCCCGGCGGCGTCCCGGCCTTCTGCGCGCGCCACCTCGGCTACGGCCAGCCATTCGTGTCCGGCGAGCGGGCTGCCGATGGGAAGGCCGGCCCGCGTGCCGGAGGTCAGCAGGTAGCGCTCGGGCCCGTCGCCGGGGACCCGGCGGGCCACCCGGTCCGGGAACGCCAGCGCCACCACCAGGCCGATCTGTTCGGCTGTTCCCGCCGGCACGTCGAGCACTGGGACCTCCACAGAGGGAAGTCCGACGCCGGGCGGCGCCTGGCGTGCCAGGGTGTCCAAGCGCCGTGCCTCCTCGGCCCAGCGCCTGGAGGCGGGATCCTTGCCGGAGCGGAGTGCGGACACCAGCCGCGGCAGGTCGGCACCAGTAGCGCGCTGGTCCCCTGCGACGGCGGCGACAACCTCTGCTGCCAACCTGTGCCCCAGCAGCGCAGACCCGACGAGCAGGGCACGTCCCAGCCGGGGGTCGGCGGGGATGCGCGCCAGGGCTTTTCCCAAGTCCGTGGCCAGGCCGTCCTCCCCCACCGCACCGAGCTCCCGCAGCACCTCTTCGGCGTCGCCCATCGCTGCCTGCGGCGGGGCGTCGGGCAGGGCCAGCCCGCGGCCGCCCGGTGAACCCCAGCACGCGAGGATCAAGGCGGCAGCCGCCAGTTCGGACACGGCGATCTCGGGCGTCTGGTGTGCAGGCGCTGCACCGAGGGTCTTCTGGTCGTAGCAGCGGACCACCTTCCCCGGCCCCAGCCGCGCAGCCCGTCCGGCGCGCTGTTCCGCTGAGGCCCGCGAGCAGGAGACGGTGACCAGGCCGGTCATGCCGCGGCCGGCGTCGCGGCGCGGCTCGCGGGACAGCCCCGCGTCGACCACCAGCCGGACGCCAGGCACCGTCAGGGAGGATTCGGCGAGGCCGGTGGACACGATGATCCGGGCGGGTTCCCCTGGCTTCCGACCGGACACGGCCCGGTCCTGGGCTGCCGGACTGACCTGGCCGTGCAGTTCAAGGATTTCGACGCCGGGAGCCACCCGGGTGCGCAGCCGTCCCGCCACGTGGGACACCTCCCAGGCGCCCGGCAGGAACACCAGGGCGTCGGTGCCGGGATCTGCGGCAAGGGCTGCCGCGTAGGACGCCGCGGCAGTGTCCGCCACATGGTCGAGGAAAGCGCGGGTCACGCCGCGAGCGTCGATCCGCGCAACGGGCGCAGGCGCCCAGGCTGTTTCCAGCGGGTGAAGAGCGGAAGGGCAGTCGACGACGGGAGCCGGGCCGCCTCCGTCGTCCTCGCTTTGCGCCCCGTCGGGGTCCGGGTGGGGGCCAGGGTCCGAACCAAGCAGCGCCGCGAACCGCGGCGCGTCCAGGGTTGCGGACATGGCGACGAGCATAAGGTCGCCGCGCAGCTGGCGCACCTCCGCAAGCAGGCCCAGCAGGAGATCGGTTTCCAGGCCGCGTTCGTGCACCTCATCGAGAATGACGGCGTCGGTGCCTTCGAGGCCGGGATCGGCCAGCAGGCGGCGCAGCAGGATGCCCGGAGTCACGAACTCAATCAGGGTGGCCGGGCCGGCCTGCCGTTCGCCGCGGACGGTGTAGCCCACCCTTTCCCCCAGCTTCGTCCCGTCCAAGGCTGCGAGGCGCCGCGCGGCGGAGCGGGCGGCGACCCGGCGCGGCTGCGTCACCACGATGCGCGGCCCGCCGCCGTTTGCGGCAGCCTGTGCAAGGTTGGCGACCAATGGCGGGACCAAGGTTGTTTTTCCGGTGCCCGGCGGGGCCTGGACCACCGCAGTTCCGCCGTCGCCCTGCCTTGCCAGCACACTGGCCAGCTCCGCCAGCGAGTCCGCAAAGACCAGCCCGGAGCCGATAGCTTTGAGGTTGAACGGCGCGGGCTGGGCCAGGGCGCCTAGTGGGGCGTCTTGCGGTAGGGGTGCGGAAGTCACTCTCCCATTGTGCCGGTGGCGGCGGCAGGACCTCGCACGCGTGCACGTCTTCCTAGGCGGCTATGGATGACCAATAAGGCCATGGATCCGCAGGTAGCGGTGGGTCAACGCCGGCGATATCCATCGGGCTCTCAACATCGTCAAGGTCGTCCGGAGGTTCCGATGCGTCGGGCCGGTTCGGTGGCATGGGGCAGTCGTCGTTGAGTGGAGGTCCGGGCAAATCCTGCCAACCCTGACCGGGTGGCGGTTCCCGCCGGTCTTGGCCGTTCAGCAGTTCTGGCCAGGTGGGTGGTTCCCAGTCCTGGTACTCGGCCTTGTAGATCCGTCCCATGGGTGAGGTCCAGCCCGGTGGGGTGGCGCGGGTGGCGCCGACTGGTTGCCAAGCCGTACAGTGTTTGAGTCTGTGGTGTTTGGGGCAGGGTTGGCCGAGGTTGGCGACGCCGGTGCCGCCGCCGTCGGCCCAGGCGAGGATGTGGTCGGCGTCGTTGTCCAGGGAG